>CAXUOL010000055.1:0-17811 GCA_964252435.1 uncultured Nostoc sp. | reverse complement strand
TTTACTAACATCAAATCTGATTGCCACTTGACGAATTGATATTTTTTCCTGAATATGTGCTGCAACTATTTTTTTTCGGAGATCGATTGAATATGCTTTCATGAAAAGATAATATTTTTATTCTTACCAACTGTACCTCATATCAGCAGGAAGTGCTGTATAACGTCATTACAAGGTTTTACGTTAAGTTGACACCTATGGGCAGTGCCGTGCCCCTACGGGTGTACTTCACGTAAACGAGAAGCGCTATATGATCTCGACTATCCTTTGCTAGGCTAATAACAAAAATTGCTATCTTTGGATATTGAAAGTACAATGCTAGTAATTAGACCTCTTGCAAAAATCCTTGAATCACCCCTCCCCAACCCTCACGCCACTTGCTTCAAGTCGGCAGAGCCGCCCAACGCAGTGGCTCCCCGATGTGTTGGGGAGGGGGTAAGATTTCAAGTTTCCCTTTATAAGGGGGGATTAAGGGGGGTCTATTTGACTTATGCAAGAGGTCTATTGGATTGCTGGAAGGGATGAGCCATGAATGTTTCACTGACACCGGAGTTGGAAAAATATATAAGCAATAAGGTAGCTAGTGGCCTGTACCACTCTGCCAGTGAGGTAATCCGTGAGGGGTTACGGTTGCTCAAAGACCAGGATACATTGCGGGAAATCAGGCTGAATGAATTGCGGCAGCAAATCCAGGCAGGAATCGACAGCGGAGAAGCCCAACCCCTCAATATTGAAGATGTTATCGAACGGGGCAAGAAACGGCATCCTTAGAACAGCAAAGCCAACAAATAGGTTTTACCAGCATGGCCAAACTTGCCATCAGACCACAGGCACTTTCAGACCTTGATGATATTTTTGATTACATAGCCGAAGATAGCCTTAACCGTGCAGCTGGGTTTATCAAAAAACTATATGAGCAGATGGGGAAGGTGGCGGATAACCCTGGTATAGGTCAATACAGTTCAGTTAAGCATTTCTTTCTTCTCTTTGCGTCCTTCGCGTCCTTAGCGGTTCGTTAAAAAAATTGACTTTAGCAAAGAATTTTAGCCTTAACTGAACCGTATTGTGGTATAGGTCGCCGCCGTGATGGGCTATTACCAGGCTTGCGGAGCTTTCCCTATGGCAATTATTTGATTTTCTACATCCCCATTGATAACGGGGTTGATATTGTCCGTGTCCTAAACGGGACTAGGGATATAGAGGCCTTGTTCAATGATGATGGGTTTTAGCACCCTGTAATTTACTACCAGGAATTTGAGTTCACCCCACGAAATAACTTTATCTATCGTTGCCAACGGACACCACCTCAACCATCAACAGAAAACTAGATAGTACAAAACACTTGCATCCTATCAGCAAATGCAACGGACTTTTTATTAGACTAAGTTAACAGGTATCTTAATTACAAATTCTGCACCTTTTCCTTGAACAGAAAAACAGTTAAGTTGCCCGTTATGTTTTTCGACTATAATCTGATAGCTTATATATAGCCCTAGTCCAGTACCTTTGCCCACAGTTTTAGTGGTAAAAAACGGATCAAATAGCTTTGAACGAACTTGTTCATTTATCCCCAAACCATTATCAGCAATACTAACTGCTATCCATTTCTCATCGATTAGCTCAGTTTTAATTTGAATTTGGGGATTATTATTTATCAGTTTTTGATTGTCAGTTGTTTGTGGATTTACTGCTGACCACTGACCGTTGAGCGCCGAAGCTTCCAGTGCATCGATGGCATTAGCAAGAATATTCATAAACACTTGGTTGAGTTGACCAGGATAGCAAGTTACATTCGGCAGTTGACTGTATTTTTTGATGACTTTGATTTCTGGGTACTCATGCCTAGCTTGCAGGCGATGCTCTAAAATCATTAAACTACTATCAATTCCTTCATGAATATTAACTTGCTTAAATTCTGCTTCATCAAGTCGGGAAAAGTTACGTAGTGATTTAACAATTTCCTGAATCCGTTCTGTTCCCACTTTCATTGACTGGAAGAGTTTAGTTATATCTTGAATCAGAAAATCTAAATCTATTTCTTCTAGTTTATCTTGGATTTCTGGAGGAATATTTGGACAGAGTTGTTGATAAATTTGCACCAATGTTAGCAAATCTTGAGTGTATTTATGGGCGTGGTGAAGATTCCCAGAAATAAAACTTACAGGGTTATTAATTTCATGGGCAATACCAGCGACCATCTGACCTAAACTAGACATTTTCTCAGCTTGGATAAGCTGAGTTTGGGTAAGTTGTAGTTCGTTTAGTGTTTCTTGTAAAGCAATTGTACGTTCCTCAACCCGAATTTCTAGCTCTTGATTCGCTTTCCAAAGCGCTTCCTCCGCTTGTTTTCGTCTCTGAACTTCTTTTGCTAACTCATCGATTTTTTCGTTTAAGAGAACGAAATTACTGGTGGCTAAAGTTCTATTTTCCAAGCGTAAGAGAATTAAAGCTGAAGATTCAGGAGACCAAGGTTGAATAACTGCTCCTTGACTACGACATATTAACGTTTGTCCATCATTCTTTCGTAAAGTCAAGGAGCCAATAACCATTGCCCTGCTACTTGAACAAGCTCGCAGATACCTTACAATATCGTTAGTAGACTCAGTTACAATTTCAAAGAGCATTCTTCCCCGCAGTTCCTGACGGCGTAACCCCAACATATCTGCTACTGGTTGATTGGTAGCTAATAACTGACCCTCTCCACTGACCAGGAGTAAAGGTTCTGGTAAAATTCTGGCAAGTTCAAGAAATTGTTCAGGAGTCATGGGGCTTGCAATTTCAGGGTTCGACTCTACTTTACATATCTGGACTAAGTTTGTATCTTGGATTTATCTTGTTTGATGCTGAAGGATTTACACAGATTCTAGTCCTTTAAAGTATTCTCGACCTTCTGCATCTTCTGCCTCTTCTGTAAGTTTTAAGTAAACAATAACTTTACATCCAGAATAACCTTGTGCTATAGTCTCTTGCAATTCTACTTTCGCATACCCCAGATTATTAGCTGCGATCGTTCCAAAAACGTTTGAAGTCATCATGCACATGGCAGGGCGATTAAGTACTTTGTCCGCAAATGGGCAAACACGGTTGCCAAAGACAATTTTTTCATCATTTTGCTCAATAACATAAAAATCGCCCTGGATTCGTTTTTTTAAATCAATCAAGACATCAGCTACCTGGTTACGAGAAAGGTTAGAGATTTCCAGGGCAGATTTATAATCTTGGTTAATCTGCCTTCCCATCCTTTCACCAACAACGCTAATAAATCCCGAAGCTTCTTCTAAACCAACTACATCCTGCAAAGTACCAGATAATTCTCTGATTAGTGTACGTAAAAATATATCGCGTTCTAAAGAAATATTAAGTGTAGATATTGAGTGCTTGGGTGTATCGATCATAAATTTTGAAGATACAATCTTGGAAGTACAGTTATACAGCATTTTGCATCTAAATGAAGTACATCCTTACCCCCCTTATCCCCCTGATGTATTGGGGGGCAATTCCTAATCTAGTTCCCTCCCCAATACATACGGGGAGGGTTAGGGAGGTGTATTTTTGTACTTCATCAACTTGCAATCTGCTGTATATAGAGTTCCCCAAAATGTCTCTAAAGTAACTACTTAATCTTTTTATTCTGAGAATTTAATGTTTGCTTTTGGTTCTAATGAAAAAAATGTCCATAACAAATTCTGAATTAATTACAAGGTAGGAAGTACGAATAATTTCGTTACTGTAACTTGCTAATATATTGAACATTTATTTTTTAAATATTTTATGTGATTTAGATTTTTGCTACTTTAATAAATAGGTATAGTGATTATAAACTCAGAACCTTTTCCTAATACAGAATTTACTTCTAGAGTTCCTTTATGTTTTTGGACAATTATTTGATAAGCAATTGATAATCCTAATCCTGTTCCTTTTCCCACAGGTTTTGTTGTGAATAAATGATCGAACATTTTTTGCTGAACATCAGCCGATATTCCCACGCCATTATCTTGAATCCGAATTGAGACATGATTCTTATCTTCAGTGAGGGCAGTATGAATTGTAATTTGATTGGAATTTAGCTTAATATCATTAAAATTAAGTCCAGCAGTAGACTCATCTAAAGCATCAATGGCATTTGCCAAGAGATTCATAAATACCTGATTCAATTGTCCTGGAAAGCATTCTACTAGGGGAAATTCTTCGTAATATTTAACTACTTGAATAGCACGACGAATCTTATTCGCTTGTAAACGGTGCTTGAGAATGAGGAGAGTACTGTTAATACCTTCATGAATATTAAACAGAGTTTTTTGTTCTATATCTGCTCTAGAGAAAGTTCGTAGACTTTGGCTAATATTGGAAATACGATCTGTACCTTCTCTCATTGAAGAAATAAGTTTAGGTAGATCCTCGCGCACATATTCTAGGTCAATCATTTTGATTGTTTCTTGAATTTGCTGAGATGTTTTGGGATAGGTCTGCTGATAAAGGTCAATTAGATGTAATAAATTATCAATATATTCTTTAGCCGGAGTCAGATTACCTGCAATAAAGCCAACTGGGTTGTTAATTTCATGAGCTACATCTGCTACCATGCTTCCCAAAGTAGACATCTTATTCTCCATTATCTGAAGATTAAGAAGCATTATTTCTAGCTCATGGCTTCTTTCTTCTAACTTATTTTGATATTCCTTTAATTCATCAATTACTTTTCTGAGCAAACATTCTTTTTTTTGATTTGTTTCTTCAAGTTTTATCCGGTCTGACTCAGAGCGATCTAATTTCTTTTGGAGAATTCGATTGGCTTTTTTTAATTCTTTAATTTCTTGTTGGTAATCTAATATTTCCATTAGCTTTTACTGATTTCCCAAAATTAAAGTTACAAAAGTTTCATTGTGGAATTGCGTTTGGCTAATTCCATCTATAGGAGCAATTTCTCCATAAGAATAAAATCCACAGGCAGGTAAATAGTCACTCAGACAAAGTTTCGTATTCTGATACTCTTCTTGTGCCCTAGTACCAAGTATTTGCCGACGAGCTACACATGAAAAAAATAAAACAGCACTTGGTTCTGTACCAGGATAATTATTTAAAGCATTCATAAATGATGCTTTGGAAGCTGCCAAAATATCTTCATAAGCTGCTTCGGAAATCTGAATAATTGCTTGATCGGGAATATCTCCAAAAAAAGTTATGCTGCCAGATTCCTGATTGTAAGCAATAGGTGCTCTTATATAAAAATTGTCTTCATTCTGATCAAACACTGCTAGTGGATATTCCATTGAAGGAGGAAGTAAACCTAGATAATGATGATAAAAATCTAAAGCTGGCTTATGATCTATTTCATAGACTATGTTTTTATCTACCTTAGTCACTTTGCTTGTTTGACCGATGGGATGCCAACCACTTGCAACAGCGTGGGAAAACAAGATTGTGCCGGAAAAAAGTAGAATTGGTACAGAATCACTTAATACTTCTGTTTGAAAAAATTGATATGTATTTTGATATCTTGATTGATCGCCTGCCAAACCACCGAATATTGGCACATATTGACCAAGAGCTCGCTTTAAGCCATTCAATATAGAGACACCACTAGTTGTAAGACTCTCTGGATGAGTTAAGCATAGCTTGGGAGGTGCGGTACTTTTTGCTTTGGCTTGCTCCACAGCTTGTTTAGTTGCAGTAATTGGATCGTCTGAAACTTTGCGTCCAACTCCTGCATGAATTTCAACTTCGTCTGAGCAAAACAACATCAAGGTGATTGAGTCCTGCTGAAATTCTAAGACTGAAGAAATTTCTCCGTCTGTTGTTCCACCAATCAACTCAATACCCGGAAAAGCTTGATGAATTTTCTGCAAAATGAGAGAATGATCGAAGTCAATTGCAGCAAAAATAATCCCAGCTTTTGCTATATCTCCTGCAAGAGAACTGGCACATTGTTGAAGAACTTCTTCAACTGCTGAAAGAGAATCTGGATCGTTACTGTGACCTACTACTGCCTTGAACACAAATTTACCTATTATGTTGATGAATGCAACTTTCTATAATTCTTAAATGGGAAGCTTAATGGTAAACTCTGAACCTTGTCCTAGTACTGAATTTACCTCTAGAGTTCCTCCATGTTTTTCGACAACAATTTGACGAGCAATTGATAATCCTAATCCTGTGCCTTGACCTACAGGCTTCGTGGTGAATAAATGGTCAAAGATTTTTTGCTGGACATCAGGCGACATTCCCACGCCATTATCTTGAATCCGAATCAAAATATGATTTTTATCTTCAGTGAGAGTGGTTTGAATCAAAATTTGATTAGGATTTGCTTCAATCTCAATATAGGTGCGTCCTACATTAGACTCCTCTAAAGCATCAATAGCATTAGCCAGCAAATTCATAAATACCTGATTTAGCTGTCCGATAAAGCATTTTAATTCTGGCAAATTATCGTAATCTTTAATTACTTGAATATCAGGTCGATCCTCGGATGCTTTTAAGCGGTGTTTGAGAATCATGATTGTGCTGTCTATGCCATCATGAATCTTGCAAGAAACTTTGCGATCGCTATCTGCTCGAGAAAAGGTTCTCAAGCTGGTACTAATGTTGCGAATGCGATGAACTCCTTCTTTCATTGAGGAAATTAAATTAGGTAGATCGGCAAGTATATACTTCAAATCTATCGCTGCAATTTCCTCTTGAATTTCTGGAACTGGATTAGGATAGTGCTGCTGATAGAGGTCAATAATGTTAATCATGTCTTGGAAATATACTGAAGCGTGTCCAAGATTGCCATGAATGAAACCAACTGGATTATTAATTTCATGAGCAACTCCTGCTACTAATTGACCAAGGGCTGACATTTTTTCTGTCTGTACAAGCTGAAGTTGAGACTCTTGTAGGTCTTTTAATGCCCTAGATAATGCTGATGTCCTTTCTAAAACTCGTTTTTCTAAAGTTTTTGTGAGATTTCGTAATTGCAGATGGGTTTTAATTCTAGCTAATAATTCTTCTTCATGAAAGGGTTTTGTGATGTAATCAACTGCTCCGATGTTTAGACCCTTTACCTTACTATGAGTATCAGAATTAGCTGTCATAAAAATTACGGGTATATCACAAGTAGCTGAATTTTCTTTTAGTCTTTTACAAGTTTCAAATCCATCTATTCCTGGCATCATCACATCTAATAAAATTAAATCAGGAAGTTGGAACTCAACCTGCTGAAGTGCCCTTTCTCCATGATTTTCTACGATCACTTTAAAGCCGACATTAGTTAATATATTAAAGACAATTTCTAAATTAGTAGTAGTATCATCTACCACTAAGATTAAACTATCTTCTGGTTCATAAAGTATTCTCATATCTGGCTTTTCGTTCATGTATTTAGATGAATTTAACTCATTGTTAATTATTCACTATGCCTGCGATCGCAGCTAAGTCACCTCTATTTTATTGGCAGACTGACTGCAAATCTCTCGTCTGACAACCCTATAGTTCCCAAAAACTCTGATAACAGCAACATTTTCACACTAAATTGCCTATAGCTTTTTGTTGGGGCGATCGCTACATGAAGGATATTAACCACCAATCTTCGTTTTGAGTGGAGATAAACATCTTCTTTTATGAAGGATATCGCACTAAAACTAGTCATTAATACCCTTGTATTTTTAGAGAAGTAACATTAATGCAGAAGAATATTGTTGATGCCATAAGTTAATTTTTTCAAATAGTCAACAGTATTTATCATTATTCCTAAATTAATTTTTCTTTGTAAACAAAATAAAGATAAAGATAAAGATAATTACGGTTATGTTTTTTAAAAATATATTGAACAATACTAATTAACTTTGGAAATATTCATATAGATTTACACACCACTGACAGTAACGTAAATATGATTTACACACTTGAGAACATGTGGTGTTACAGTGACTTATTTTCAAAAAAATTTCATAGGCTCTCTATGAGTCTATTGATTTTGTTCTGTTGTAATTAATGTTTTTTACTTCTAACTAACATATTTCTATGAAGGAACTACTTTCCTCTAATTTATACTGTCCATTTTCATTCCATATCAATAAGCATGTTGATGCTTTGGAAGAGTATGCTTTGGAATGGGTACTACGCTTCAATCTCCTGGCACATAAATCGTCTTATCAGCGTTTCTCCAAGGCAAAATTCTTTTTACTAGCCGCAGGTACTTACCCTTCCTGTCAGCTTGAAGAACTGAAGATTGCAAATGACTTATTGAGCTGGTTATTTATTTGGGATGACCAATGCGATTTGTCAGATTTAGGAAAACAACCTGAACTGCTAAAGGGTTTTCACAATAGATTTTTGGAAATATTAAATGGGGAAGAACTTACAAATCAAGATGTACCCCTTGCTCATGCCTTAAGTAACTTAAGACATCGAATCTTGGAAAGAGGAAACACAAAATGGTTTCATCACTTTGTCTGTAGCTTTAAAGGCTACTTTCAAGGATGTGTCGAGGAAGCAACTAACCGTATACAGGGAGTTGTACCTGATATTGACACTTATATGGCAATACGTATATTAGCCGGAGGGGTGGAGCCTGTTCTCGAATTGATTGAATTTTGCGACCATTTAATAATTCCTAATTTTGTACGAGAACACGACATCGTGAAAGAACTAAAACTGATGGCAAATAAGGTTCTTTGCTGGGGTAACGATATTTTCTCAGCACTTAGGGAAATGGAAGATGGCGACGTTCATAATTTAGTATTGGTACTGCATTATCAACAGAACTTGCCTTTAGTACAAGCAATCCAGCGTGCTGCTGAAATCCACGATCAAGACTTATTAACTATGATGAATTTAGAAGCATCTATTCCAAGTTTTGGAGAAGAGGAAGATGCTGATCTCGCAAAATATATATCAGGATTGCATAGCTGGATAAGTGCCAACCTTGCTTGGTGTGCTCAATCTACTCGCTATCAGACTGCTGAAAAGCTAGAAGTAATTAAATGTTAAAAGAATTGCAACTTTCTAAGCAAAGTAGGAAACTATTGCGTATTTTTTTACTTATACTTTTTACTGCTTGTAGTTCTGAGATTTGAGCATTTGAACATAAAAATTGAATAGCCACTTATTACTCTAAAAATAAGTGCAAAAAATTAGCACAATTTCAGAATGAAACTTAAATGCAACTACCTAATCCTCTCAAAACTCCCTCTTTGCTGCAAAAACTTCAGTGGGTTACTAACCCTGTTAGCTATATGGAAAATGCAGCTCAACAGTATCCCGATATTTTTACTGGGAAGATAATCGGTTTTGGTGACACAGTAGTTTTTGTGAACCACCCCAAAGCAATCCAGGAAATTTTAACTAATGATAGAAAGAAGTTTGCCGCTGTTGGGGAACTCAATGGGATTTTGCAGCCGCTTTTGGGGAATTATTCAGTGGTGATGCTAGAGAGAGATCGTCACAAACGCCAACGACAATTGGTGACACCCTCTTTTCATGGAGAGCGGATGCAAGCCTATGGTCAGCTAATCTGTAATGCGTCTGAAAAAATCTTTAGTCAGTTACCACTAAATAAGCCATTTTTAGCACGTGATCTAACACAGGATATATCCCAGCAAGTCATTTTACAAGCTATTTTTGGCTTGTATGAGGGAGAAAAAATTCAAAAACTTAGGCAACTATTGCCGTTGATGTTAGAGCTTTTCCAGTCACCTTTCACTTCTAGCTTATTCTTTTTCTCATTCTTGCAACAGGATTTAGGAGCTTGGAGTCCTTGGGGCAAGTTCCTACGCAATCGAGAGCAAATTGATCAATTTCTCTACACTGAAATTGCCGAGTGTCAACAACAACCCGATCCAGAACGCATCGATATTCTCTCTTTGCTGATATCATGTCGGGATGAAGCGGGCCAACCGATGACGGTTCAGGAGTTGCGGGATCAGTTAATAACCTTAATACTTGCCGGTTACGAAACAACGGCATCAGCAATGGCTTGGGGATTGTACTGGATTCACCAAAAGCCTTTAGTCCATGAAAAACTGCTCCAAGAACTGCACACTCTCGGTGATTCCCCAGACCCTATGAGTATTTACCGACTGCCATACCTCACAGCTGTCTGTAATGAAACCTTGCGAATTCATCCTGTTACAATGTTTTCGTTTCCCAGAGTAGTGCAAGAACCTGTTGAATTATTGGGATATTCTTTAGAGCCTGGAACTGTGCTGCTTCCCAGTATTTATCTTACTCATCAGCGAGAGGATTTATATCCCCAGCCTAAGGAGTTTCAACCAGAGCGCTTTCTTGAACGTCAATTTTCTCCCTATGAATTCCTGCCTTTTGGCGGTGGTGCCCGTCGTTGTATTGGCGAGGCTTTGGCTCTATTTGAAATGAAGCTAGTATTAGCAACCGTTTTGTCACGCTATCACTTGGGGCTAGTTGATCGGCGTTTAGAGCGGCCTCAGCGTCGAGGTTTTACCCTTGCGCCTTCCAGTGGAGTCAAGATGGTAATTACAGGACGACGTGCGCGTCAAGAGTCTTTAGTTAATATGACAACTACACCCATATCCTAGTAGCTTGCCTGAGTTGTTTTAATAAGTCTTAAAAATCACCCAGTTTTTGTGACAAACTGGGTTTTTAAAATTTCTGACAGATTATTAATCTAGCCGTCTAACTGTTGCATCGGTATCTCAATAGTAAACTCGGTTCCCCCTCCTGGTGTAGAATCACAAGTTAAACTACCTTTGTGTTTGTCCACAACAATCTGATAGCTAATCGACAACCCCAAACCCGTACCACTGCCTACTGGCTTGGTAGTAAAAAATGGGTCAAATATTTTCTGCTGTACGGCTTTTGTCATGCCATAACCGTTATCAGCAATCCGAATTATCGCCGTATTAGAATTTGTTAGCTCAGAAAAAATGTGAATTTGTCCTACCCTATGAGAAGCCAATGACGCATCTGCTAATTGCTTTTTGTCATTTACTAATGATGGATGATCTATGATAAATGACTCTTCTAAAGCATCAATGGCATTACTCAAGATATTCATAAATACCTGATTTAGTTGACCGGGGTAACAAACAACTTCCGGTAATTTTCCATATTTTTTGATAACTTCAATTTCTGGAAAATTGCTATTGTCTTTCAGTCGGTGCTGCAAAATCATTAAGGTGTTGTCTATACCCTCATGAACATCTACAGGCTTCATTTCAGCTTCATCTAGGCGAGAAAAATTGCGTAAGCCCAAAACAATATTTCGGATACGCGAACTCCCCACTTTCATTGAATCTAGGATCTTGGGCAGGTCTTCTGATAAAAAATCTATGTCAATCTCCTCAGATTTTTCTTCAACTAAAGGCGAAGGATGGGGATATTCTTGCTGATAAATAACTATCAAATCCAGCAATTCCTGGACATACTCACTAGCATGATTAATATTGCCATAAATAAAGTTAATTGGGTTATTTATTTCATGAGCAATTCCCGCTACCATTTGTCCCAAAGAAGACATCTTTTCACTTTGAACCAATTGGATTTGGGTACTTTGCAATTCTTGTAGAGTTTGTTGTAGACACTGATTTTTGTCGTTGAGTTCTTGGGTTCTTTCCTGAACCTTTCCTTCTAGGGTATGGTTGTATTCCTCTAAACTTTCTTTAGCTTGTGCCAAGTTTTTGTAGAGAATAGCATTTTCTAGAGATATTGCTGCTTGAGTAGTGAGGAGTTTGAGGACTTCTACGCGATCGCGTGTAAATGCTCCTGTCGTTAGATGATTTTCTAGATAAAGAATCCCAATTAATTTACCTTGATTTAGAAGAGGTATAGACAATAAACTCTTAGGTTCTTCACTAATGATATAACTATCACCTGCTAGAAAAGAAACAGCCATTACATCATCAATAACCAAGATTTCTCTGGAGCGTTTAACATAGTTAATCAAAGTAATGGGAACATCATAGCTTGACTCAAGGCAAGTTGATGGAAACTCAGTATAGGTATGCTCAAAATTTGAACTTGAACAAACTGCTGTCACAGTTAATGCTAAGTTGTCACCTTCACTCAAAATTAAAGCGCATTTAGAGGCTCCTGCATTCTCTATAACAACTTCCATTAAAGTAGAAAGTAGTCGCTCAAGCTCGATTTCCCCAGAGAGTGCTTGAGATGCTTTGATGAATGCGGCTAAATCCAGGGAGTCAGAAATACTTGTCTTCGAGCCAATAACAGTTTGTTGATTACTCAGGGTAGGTAAAGATGATATAGATGTGTTATTGGAGAAAGTGCTTTCCTCACTGGAATGGATACTCAGTTTTTCTTGCTTAAATATGGAAGCCAGTAATTGGGGATAGCGTTTTGCCAAATCGTCAACCTTGGCTAACGCTCCCCAGCGAACGTAGCTATAGTAGGCATCAGTTAGGTAAGTTTGAGCAATCTTATCTTTGTTCCACTCTAGATAAAATTTAGCTGCAAGTTCATTAGCCAGAGCTTCTTCGTTGATATACTCATGTTTTTTCGCGAGGGAGATAGCACGATCATACGATTCCATTGCTTCAATATATTGATCTCCAATTCGATACCGTTCAGCTTCTACAAGATAATATTTGTGTAAATAATTCATGGGGGCATGATGCGCCCATTTTTGCATTTTCTCCTGATTGGCTTGTACTTTATCAAGAATAAACTTTTGCTCAGAAGCAGATACCTCAGAATACACCGCAAGTCTAGCCAATGAATCGTAAAAATGGAAAAGAGGAAAAACTAACTGCCCTATACCACCATCTAAATACTTTTCTGCTAAAGTAGCATTTTCAACCGCTTGAGAGAACTCATAAAATGAGTAGCATAATTGCAACTTGTTGTAATATAAATATAAAAGTCCTATAGTATCCTTCTTTTGAAGATGAAGCGGTTGTGTTATCTCCTCATTATATGCTTTACCGATCAGATAGCAGGGATTTACAACATTTCCTAGCCAGTTTAAAGTACTCTGCTGATATATACTATTCCAGTTAAATACTGTTTCTTGCTTGATTTGTCTGATGGCATTGCTGTAAGTTGCTATCTCCCATTCCAACTCTGTCAGTTCTTTACCAATGAAATATGTAGAGTAGCAATAATTATTAAGACAGTAAGCTGCATATTCTAAATCTCCAGTTTCTAGCCCAACAGAGTAAGCCTCAAGCAAAGGTTTTAATATTTCCCTACTATGCTCCTTCCAATGCCAGATAGATGTATAGAATACCATCATGATCTTAGTTTTAACTTCTTTAACATTGGATTTAACTAAAAGGCTCAAAGCTAATTTGCCAAATTGATAGCCAGATTCAATATCTCCCACTATCCCGCAGAGAATTACCCCGTAAGCAACATAGGCATAAGCAGACGAGGAAGCATTACCATATTTGAGTGATAAGTTGATTTGTTTAATAACAATCAGCAAAAACAGTTCAGGAGTGACTGAATAGGTCACGGCTGTTACAGCCGATAGAATACGCATAGCTGCTATCTGCTGGGCTTCTGTCATCTGTGGTAGGTTCATTAAGTCATCAATGCGCCTACCGTTCAGATTTAATGCTAATTCCGCCATTGCTAGCTGAATATCAGACTGACTTGGATGTTCAGGAAACTCCACTCCCAAAAGTTTCAAAAAGGTTAGAGCAGTATTTACAGCCTTCAGTGCTTGGTTCTGCGCCCCATAAGCCTGAATTTTGACTTCACAAACTTTTACTTTTTCTAGCAGTGGTTTACGTACTAACACTACCTCTGCTAATTTCTCCATCTGTTCAAAGTTGCCAGCTAGGTATGCTGCCTCTGTCGCAGTCTCATATAAAGCCAAGGTGAGATGATGTTTCGTCTCCCAACTATTTCCTGCCAGCAGTTGGATGCCAGTAGTTAAATACTTCACAGCAGCGGGATAAGCTGTTGATGCTAAAGCTTTACGTCCAGCAATTAGATTCATCTGGGCTAGTTCATCTCGTTTAGCTTGAGGGGAGATGAATTCTACTGCGATATTAAACTGATTGACAAGCTCAAAAATCTTTTCTTCCTGTTCTGCAACAGGAATATTGTTCAATAAAAGTAGCCCGATTTTTAAGTGAATTGACTTTTTTTGTTCTTCGGGAATTAAAGAATAAGCAGCTTGCTGCACTCGGTCATGGACAAATTTATACTTAGGTAGCTGTAAATTAGAATTGGAAAATTGTGTAGATTCTATTCCATGAACAATCAATTCTTGATTAGTATTATCTTTGGAAAAAATGTTGTAATTTTCAGTCTGTGGTAAAACTAGCCCATCAAGTAATGCTTGCCACAAGTCTGATGCTGTATCTACTACAGATTTTTCATTCACGATCGCCAGAGTTTTTAAGTCAAATTGATTCCCAATACAGGCCGCTAGTTTCAAAACTTTTTGGGTATATATTGGCAATTTTCCTATTTGTAGTCCGATAAATTCTACTACATCATCCGTGAGAGCTAAATCTTTGATTTTGGAAATATCATACTGCCAATAACCAGCATCAAAATTTAATACAATTAGCCCATCCTCATGTAAAGATTTGAGAAATTGAACAGAAAAGAAGGGGTTGCCTTTAGTTTTAGCAAATACCATCTGGGTAAGAGGAATAGCAACTAATTCAGAGCAATGAAGTGTGTCAGCAATTAGATGATTTAAATCACCCTGATTTAGAGGTGCTAAAGTAATCATATTAATGATTGCTCCTGCTTTTTGAATCTCCTGTAGTGTCAAATAAAGCGGATGTGCCTTGGAAACTTCATTATCTCGATAGGAACCAATTAATAAGAAACCTCCTTTGGTTTCACGCATCTGTTCTGTCTCTTCTGAAAAAGAAGACAATATGCTTTCACACATTAATAATTGAATTAATTTCAAGGAAGCCGTATCTGTCCATTGCAAGTCATCGAGAAAGATAACCAGGGGATGTTCTTTAGTTGTGAAGATTTGGATGAATTTTTGAAACAATAAATTGAAACGATTTTGGGCAGGGCTGCCAGAGAGTTCAGTAACCGGAGGTTGCTTACCAATAATCTGTTCGAGTTCAGGGATGACATCAAGAATCACCTGAGTTTGTGTACCCAATTCCCGCAGAATTTTGACTTTCCATTGTTGAATTTGGGCATCAGTTTCTGAGAGTAGTTGCCCGATTAAGTCCCGAAAGGCTTGCACTAATCCTGACAAAGGAATGTCACGTTGAAACTGGTCAAATTTGCCTTTAATGAAGTAACTACGCTGCCGCACAATCGGTTTGTGGACTTCATTGACAACGGCAGTTTTACCAATGCCAGAGAAACCTGCGACTAATATCATTTCTGTTGCCCCTTCTGTTACACGCTTAAAAGCAGCGAGTAGGGTTTCAACTTCACTTTGGCGACCGTAGAGTTTTTCAGGGATTATGAAACGGTCTGAGATGTCTCTCACACCGAGTTCAAAGGGTGCAATATTTCCTGTTTCTTGCCATTGGCTTTGGCACATCTCCAAATCATGCTTTAACCCCAAAGCACTCTGATAGCGGTCTTCGGCATTTTTTGCCATCAGTTTGCTGATGATGTCAGACAAAATTGGCACAATATTGGAGTTAATTCGACTGGCTCTTAGCGGTTGTTTGGCAATGTGAGAATAAACTAACTCCGTCGGATCTTTGCTGGTGAAGGGTAACTGTCCGGTGAGGAGATGAAAGAAGGTGACACCGAGGGAATAAAAATCAGTGCGGTAGTCAATGCCTCGGTTCATCCTTCCGGTTTGTTCTGGGGAAATGTAAGCCAGAGTACCTTCTAAGATGTTGGGATTTGTGAGAAATTGAATTTCTCTTGGCAGAAGGGTGGCAATACTAAAGTCGATGAGTTTGATTTCATTTGTGCTAGGGTTGATGAGGATGTTGGCAGGCTTAATGTCCTTGTGAATGATGCGATCGCGATGCAGTCTTTCTAGGGTAGAAGCAATTTTAATCGCAATGTGGAAAAACTCGTTCAGGGAAAGCCAGTTTTCCTTTTTTACCTTGTCCTCTATCCGCCAATTTTGGAGGGAAATACCGCCAAAATCTTCCATCACTAAGACATAGCTGTTACGGTAATTTTCTAAGCTATAGGTTTTGACTATGCCAGGAAAATCGAGGTTTTTGGTGATGATATATTGATTTCGGAACTGAGCTATTTCCGCAAAGGTAGGATATTCATTCCGCATCAATTTGAGAACGACTGATTTTTGATCTTCTTCTCTAATACCTCGATAAACCAGGGTTTTACTGCCTGAGTAAATTTGTTCAGTAATGCGATAGCCAGGAAACGAATATAATGTATCCAATACTACTAACATTGCGGACTAAGCTCATAATTATTGTTTCTACGGCTTATTATTCCCGCGCAAAGACTATCCTCATCATGAAATAGAATTTTTTTGTTTAATTTATATTAGAAAATATGACTTTTAATATATATTTTTACTAAGTATCTGAATCTTAAACTGTAGCGTTTCCTCATCAAGTTAAGTAGATATCAAAACCTCAACTACAACTCCTCTTTGAACTTACGAAGAGGGAAGATAAAGTACAGCTTTACCAGGCTAAGGTAAAGCTGTACCTCACTAAATAATGATGATTTGTCAACATAAGTATTTTTGAACTAACTATTTTTATCCGCTTTTAATCGGACACCAGTATAGATGGTGTATTTTTGGCTGCGATAATAATAACGAGCACAAATACTACTTGATTTTTTGTTTAATAAAAGTCACAACCTGAGTTAGCTGTTTCTTCAAACCATCAATTTCTGCTTGCATTTTGACAATTTTCTCATTCAATGCATTAATTTCTGCCTCGGAGACTCCTCCAGTACTGGGGGTTGCGACGCTAGGGGCTACTACCGTACTATTGACGACATCAGAGGTTAATGATGTACCATTTTTTACGGAAACTCCTGCTCCTACTGAAACTAGTTCTGGGCGTGGCTGTTTCGCCTTAGCCATAGCTAACTTAATCGCGTTAATTAGTTGTTTCTGATCGAAAGGCTTGCCCAGAAATTCAAAATATTCAAATGGTTCTGTGATTTTCTCAGTCACCTCTTCCTTGCGACCAGACATGATCACTAAAGGAATTTTCCTTAATTCTGGGTGGGCTTGAACTTGCTGAAAAACCTCCCAGCCACTCATTTTAGGCAACAGGAAATCCAGCATAATCAGGCTGAGTTTTTCCTGAAGGATAAAATTTAGTCCTTCCACACCGTCTTTTGCTTCCAGTACCTCAAAATTGCCCGGAGGCAACATTTCTCGTACTTTTACCCTGACAACTGTAGTGTCATCGATAACTAAAATCTTGTTGCTTGCCACGACTGTTTGCTCTAACAGAAACTATAAGTGTAAATAGGGGCTTTGCCGATTGTCCTTGAGAATCCTCCCACTATATACATAATTTCTAGGAATTGGGGGATAGTATATTTCGGTATAAATGACATTGTTAGACGTGTTTTGCAAAACTTTTGCTCGCGCTCTTTTCAATTTGTGTCATGGTGATATTTAATCAACAGACCACTACATCTATATCCGCATCTTGCTTGGATGTCTATGATTTCGTCACAACAAGCCGAACTAAAGTCTGAAATTATGGCAATGCCTAGCTGGTTACGTCGCCCGATTGGTAAAGCCAGTGAAATCTCTACCGTACAACGCATTATTAAGCAGCGCCAAATTCACACGATTTGCGAAGAAGGACGCTGCCCTAACCGGGGAGAGTGCTATGCCCAAAAAACTGCAACTTTTTTGCTAATGGGGCCTACCTGTACACGCGCTTGTGCTTTCTGTCAAGTAGATAAAGGTCATGCACCAATGCCTCTTGATTTAGA
>CAXUOL010000054.1:0-17832 GCA_964252435.1 uncultured Nostoc sp. | reverse complement strand
AGGGACTGCCTTTTAATTGAGGACAAAGGGTTTCGAGATATGCGATCGCATGAGCAGTTTCTAAGGCTGGGATAATCCCTTCTAGTTGCGAAAGTCTTTGAAATGCATCTAACGCTTGTTTATCGGTAACACTGTAATATTCGGCGCGACCAAGATCCTTTAAATAACTATGCTCAGGGCCAACGCCGGGATAATCTAATCCGGCACTAATTGAATGGGCTTCGATAACTTGACCATCATCATCTTGCAGTAAATAGCTCATTGCACCATGCAATACACCTATTTTCCCTTTTGTCAAGGTAGCAGCGTGTTTTTCTGTATCTACACCTTCACCCGCGGCTTCCACTCCAATTAGACGCACCGAAGATTCATGCACAAATTCATTGAATAAGCCGATCGCGTTGGAACCTCCACCCACGCAAGCCAGTAGAATATCTGGTAATCCTCCCCATTTTTCTTGGGCTTGAGCGCGAGTTTCTACACCAATTACCGCGTGAAAGTCACGGACAATCATTGGGTAGGGATGAGGCCCGGCAACGGAACCCAGGATGTAATGAGTTGTTTCTACATTCGTCACCCAATCTCGAATTGCTTCCGAAGTCGCATCCTTGAGAGTTCCTGTACCTGCTTCTACGGGACGAACTTCTGCACCCATTAATTTCATGCGGAACACATTCAGGGCTTGGCGTTCCATATCCTGCACACCCATGTAAATCACACATTTCAAACCAAACCGCGCACACACAGTTGCAGTCGCTACGCCGTGTTGTCCTGCACCTGTCTCGGCAATCACCCTTTGCTTACCCATGCGTTTAGCGAGTAACACCTGAGCCAAAGCATTATTAATTTTGTGAGCGCCTGTATGATTTAAATCTTCGCGCTTTAAATAAATTTGTGGCCCCGTACCATCTGGTCTAGCGTAGTTTGTTGTCAGGCGTTCAGCAAAATATAATGGGCTGGGTCGTCCTACATAGTCACGCAGTAAGTTTTGCAATTCTGCTTGGAAACTTGGCTCGTTACGATATTGGTGAAATGCTGTTTCTAATTCACTTAATGCAGGCATTAAGGTTTCTGGGACGTATTTACCGCCGAACTTGCCAAACCTACCTAGAGAATCTGGTTGGACAGTTGCAGTCTTGATATCTTGTATGCTTACCACTGGTTAAAATCCTTTTACGTTGAAATATCTTTACAGCCAATATTCCCTTCGTGTTTTTTGCAGTTCGTTACTCTTTATCGAACCGCAGAGGCGCAGAGAACGCAGAGAGAAGAAAGAGCTTTTTACTTAGTTGAACTCAAATCTTGCACCAGTCCCAACAACCGCCTCAGAATTCATTCTGAGGCTAATAGCTAAAGTCTTCTAAAGAAGACTGAACAAGGATTTTAGTCCACTCAAGTGGACTTGAGCTATTAGCCCAGAAATAAATTTCTGGGCTAGCGATGGTGCTAATCGAGAATCCTGTAAAATATCAGCAAAACCAACTTTTTGCAGGGATGCAGAAGTAATTGCTGCTTTGAGTTCTCGACAAAGTTGTTCTACAGCAAGCAATCCTTCAGTTGGGCTACCTTCAGCTAACCGTTTAACAAAAGCACTACCAACAATCACCGCATCTGCACCCCATTCCCTTACTTGATGCGCTTGTTCTGGCTTTGAGATGCCAAAACCAACGCCAATAGGTTTATCAGTGACGCTTCGCAAATCTGAAATTAAATCTTTTACGCGGTCTTGGATTTGAGCGCGGATACCTGTAACACCTGTAACGCTCACCAGGTAGATAAAACCCTGAGATTGACGAGCGATCGCTTCAATTCTATCTTGAGAACTGGTAGGAGCTACGAGTAAAATTACCTCAATTCCGAAAGATGCAGCAGTTTGGATTAATTCTTCTGCTTCTTCTAAGGGTAAATCTGGTACTACCAATCCCTGCACTCCAGCAACGGCAATTTGCGCCAAAAACGATTTAATACCCCGGTGCAAAATGGGATTGTAGTAAGTAAATAGAATTATCGGCGCTTTTAGGCTAGGAATCACTACGTGTAACATCTCTAGCACTTGCTCTAATTTCGTGCCTTTTTGCAAAGCGCGGGTTGCTGCTGCTTGAATCACAGGCCCATCTGCGAGAGGATCGGAGTAGGGAATGCCCAACTCGATGAAGTCAGCACCGTTACGATCTAAAACACGTAAGGCTTCGGCAGTGGTTTCTAAGTTAGGATCGCCTGCTGTGATAAAAGGGATTAAAGCACACTGTTGGCGAGCCTCCTGCAAAGGAGCTTCTCCTGACAGAGACGCTTCGCAAACGCTAACGCGTAAAGTTTGAAAGGTATGCGAGATAGAAGTCATTCTGATGATCCACTGAAAGTTAATAAGTATTTGAACGTCTACTTGGGAAAATTCAACAAACGTCTGACGGACTGCTCTGAATCAGTTGGCTTGACCAGGGATTCTCCAATCAGGACTGCATCAGCTCCCGACTCAGCTACTGTAGCTAAATCAGCAGATGTGTATAAACCAGACTCACTCACAACTGTTATCCCTAAAATCTTTAACTTTTCCAAACGTTCTGCTAATAGAGATTGAGTTGTTGCTAAATCAACGATAAAGTTTTCCAGATTGCGATTATTAATGCCGATCAATTTCACATTTGGTAACGCTAGCACCCGGTCAAGCTCATCAAGAGTATGCACTTCCAATAAGGCTGTCATACCCAGATGCTGAACAATCTGCTGAAAATTTTGCAGAACTTCATCGGATAAGATGGCGGCAATTAATAGCACTGCATCCGCGCCATTGACCCGTGCAAGATAAATTTGGTAAGGATCAATAATAAACTCCTTGCAAAGCAACGGTAGTGCAACGCTCTTTCTAATTACCCGCAAATTTTCAAAGCTGCCGTAGAAAAATTTCTCGTCGGTTAACACTGATATACAGGTAGCACCGCCTCGCTCGTATGCTTGAGCAATCTTGACAGGTTCAAAGTCGGTACGGATTACTCCTTTACTAGGTGAGGCTTTCTTGACCTCTGCAATCAGGCTAGGTTTGGTGGGATTTTGCAACAAGGCACTTAGGAAATCTCGCGGCACTGGTGTAATACTAGCTTGATGTTTTAGTACTTCTAGAGATAGTTGCTCACGCCTTTTGGCGACCTCTTCCTGTTTGTGCAACACAATCTCCTCAAGAATATGACATGGTTTTGGCGACTGTGTAATCATTAGGTTGTTGATTATAGTAGTAGTAGTAAGGGACTGGATTGTTTGATTTTGAGGATTTAGCATATAATATCTAGAGGTTTTCATCTAGACAAAATATGCGTTCGTAGTCATTGCTTTAGCGATTAAGTACTTGGTTTTATATAAAACAACAAACTACTATAACTGCGATTACAGCTAGAATTAATTACATGCCATTTACCAAAGCTGAGACCAGTTTTTTAGTGCTGTAAGCATGTACTACATTCTTAATAATCGTCAAACCGACTCCTTCACCAAGAGTCATGATTGATTCTGGATGGAACTGAACACCTGCAATTGGCAGTTTTTGATGTTCGATACCCATAATCACACCATCGTCAGAGATGGCTGTAACTTTAAGTTCTCTGGGAAGGCTTTCAGGCAGAGCAAATAACGAGTGATATCTACCAACTTCAAACGATGGCGGTAAATCTTTAAAAGCTGTAGAGTCTGGTGCTACAACAGAAACGCGAGATACTTTGCCATGTTGGGGATAGTCGAGAACTCCCAGTTTGCCTCCGAAAGCTTCAACAATTGACTGTAATCCCAAACAAACACCAAAGATGGGGATTTGCCGTCTTGTGCAAGCTGCAATTGTCTGTGCTATACGGAAGTCAGTAGGTCTACCAGGTCCAGGAGATAAGACAACAAGGTCTGGACTTTCTGTATCAAACAATGATTCCGAAAAGCCATGTCGTAGCGTTTTGACTGTAGCACCAGTTTGACGGATATAGTTTGCTAATGTGTGTACAAAAGAGTCTTCATAATCAATTAATAAGATGCATTTACCTTCCCCTAAATTGGTTGCCTGATGATTAATGTTGTAGTTGCTTGCAAAATTACTACTTTTGTGATTTGTCTGGTCAATTGTTTGAAAGAGGGCAGCAGCTTTAGTGAGAGTTTCCTGGGCTTCAGCTGTTGGGTCAGAGTCATAAAGAACTGTTGCACCCACTCGCACTTCTGCAATCGAGTCCTGAAGTCGGATAGTCCGCAAGGTTAGACCTGTATTGAAATCACCTTTAAAAGTTAAGTATCCAACTGCTCCACCATACCAACGTCGGGGGCTATGCTCATACTGCTCAATAAACTGGATTGCTGCCCGTTTTGGCCCACCTGTCACTGTAACCGCCCAAAGATGACTCAAAAATGCATCCAAGGCATCATACTCTGGTCGCAATAACCCTTCGACGTGATCTACTGTATGGATTAAGTGACTGTATAACTCAATTTGGCGGCGACCGATTACTCTTACAGACCCAGGCTCACTAATCCGTGACTTATCGTTGCGGTCAACATCAGTACACATGGTTAACTCAGATTCATCCTTGCGTGAGTTGAGCAGCTTCAGGATTTGAGCAGCATCATCAATCGCATCCTTTCCCCGGCAAACAGTACCACTGATTGGACACGTTTCAATACGTCTACCTTCAACACGCACAAACATTTCTGGAGATGCACCGATGAGATACTCACCGCCTAAATTAAAGATGAATCCATAGGGGCTGGGATTAATTTCCTGTAGTGTTCGGAACAATTGGCTAGGAGAGCTTTCGCAGGTTTTAAAGAAGTTTTGGCTGGGAACAACTTCAAATAAATCACCACGACGGAAATAATTGAGTGCCTTGTTAACTTGTTCTTCATACTCACCAGGTGCATGGTCAGAGGCTTGAGTAGCGGTATAGCCCTTACCTTTGTAATCAATAACTTCACCACTACGAGGCAGACCCCTAGTACCACCGTATTTGGTATCGAATTCATACTGCAAATGAAATGCGCGTTGTTGGTAGTAGTCAATAATTACCAGTTCATCGGGTAGATACAGCACTAAATCTCTCTGATCTTCTGGACGAGTAAGATACTTTGGCATTTGCTCAAACTGAAAAACCAAGTCGTAGCCAAATGCACCATAAAGTCCTAGATGCTCATCTTCCAAGCTTTCAAAAGCATATAGAATTTCGCGAACAATACTAAAGACAGATGGTTGCCTACTTCTTTCTTCTTCTGAAAATAAACGTTCTGTTGGTCGGATAGAGCCAGTTACAGAAACATTCTCTAAGTTAACTGCAACTAGTTGTGGATGCTTGCATAGACGCTCTGCTAAATATACAAGCAACACCATACCTCGTTCGTTATGTGCCTTGATTGTAAATGAGTTGGAGCTAGTAACAAGTTCTAGGGGTGGATTGACAAAACCTATTCCCCATCTCTTGTAACGTCCTGGATATTCGTAGCTGCTTTTTAGCAAACCTCCGCGTTGAAAATCCAACCGTGACAAAATGTCCTCAATGGCAGTCTCTATCGAAGTCTTGGTCACGGTGCGAGACACAAGAATTTCACCTTTAGTTGTGTAGCTATGGGTATCTAAATACATTTGCTATTCCTCTCAAACTTCTTTGATGTGAATTTGACCGAGTTCAACCCACAAAAGCCTAATGTAGAATACATTGAGGTATTTTCACCTCAAAACCTCAATATTTGAGTAATAAATAGTCAATACAGTTGCAATAACTTAAAATTGAAGCTTAGATAAACTTCTAAAATTTATTCTTTTTGTTAAACTTTAAAATTACCGAAAAACTGCCAAATGCCAACAAAGAAAGTATTATTGATGGTTCAGGTATTTCTCGTCTCAATTCTGGTACCTGCCGCAATAAAGCAATTAAATCTTCATAATGATTATCCTTAATCTTTCCCCAATCCATCTCTTCAATAACAGCATTTTCGGTTAAATATTCATCAAAAAAAGTGCTAGCACTTGCTCCGTATTTAGGAAACTTTTCTATCCATTTTGCCGCCCAATTTATGTCAATAACGTTATTAGGTGGTAATGCATCAGTTGGATTTTCTACTAATCTACCAACTTCTTTATCTAGAAAAAACTGTTCAATTCCACCGTCGGTATTTTCAAGGCGACGCCAAAAGTGGATTAATATAGATGTTTCCTCTGAGTTATTTTGATAAGCATGTACATGGTTTTCGTGACTGTAAGCCAGTTCTCCAGTATGAAGTTCAACGTGACTAAATTGATTTTCAAGAGGGGCGTTTACTCCTGGTATATCTCCAGATTCATACATATTATTGCCTGCATACCAATCCAATTTACCTTTAAGAATCCAGTACCACTCATCCTCCCACCAGTGGATATGAGGGGTCGGACCACCGGTTCCAGGCGGAATAAAAGCAATAGCAGCAGAGAAAGGAGTATCATACTTACTCGTATTGATTGTATTAGTTATTGGTTGATCTAGCTTAGATAGAGGTGCAGCAGTAATATTAAATTGAAATGCGTCGCCTCCTGGAGCAGCAATCCATTCACCAGGAGTTGTTGCCGGCAATTTAATATCCTCTGGTAATATAAATAAATTAGGACGGTTTAAGTCATCTTTTAAATTAAATCTATTGTAAAACTGTTGGCTAATTGTGTTGATATCTGTTGTTGTTATTGGGATTTCTGGTATTCCTTGAAGAAACTGTTTGACTAATTTATCTTTATTTGGCTCTGTAAGATTTCCCTTTGTTCCCGTAGATGGATGTGAACCTTCGTGTGCTTTTACTTGATAACTAACTCCTAAAGCAAGTAGGAATGAGGTACATAAACCGATGCTAAAATTAGCTAATTTCATGTGAAGATTTCCTTGGAAAATAACTGGGTTTGTTAGACAAAATAAGCACCGTTTGTTATAAACGTATAGCTTCTATTACACTTGCATTCGATTGTGTATAAAAAATGTTTGTTAGCTGAAAGCCTGCACTCTTTAAAAGGGACTGATATTCAGATTCTGTACGTTCACATCCACCGTCGCACATTAATAGCATATTCACATCAACAAGTTTGCCCATAAACGCACTATTTCCAGGTGGAATTACCATCTCAACGAGTAAAAGCAAATTATTCTCTACCATTGCTTGGTGACATTGCTTGAGAATAGTGATCGCTTTTTCATCATTCCAATCATGAACAACGTGTTTGAGAATATAAGCATCGCCACCTGTTGGCACAGATTGGAAAAAATTACCACTTACAAATTCACAACGTGAGGATACGCCCTGCTGCTCAAATAAATGTTTTGCACCTTCAATCACAAAAGGTTGATCGAATAAAACTCCTCTGAGATGAGGGTTAGATTTCAGGATCGAGATAAGTAAGCTTCCGTGTCCACCGCCGACATCAACCAACTTTTGAATTTTGGCAAAATCGTAACCTTCAACAATAGCAGCATCTTCTATCGTAGAAACACTTGTCATAGCCTCAGAAAAGATTTTTGCAGGTTCCGGGTTTTGAGCATAATATTGGAACACATTTGTATCATATAAATGCTTAAAAGCACTAGTTCCAGTGCGGACACTATACAGAATGTCACCCCACACTCGATAATGTTCTTCACCTAACATAATTGCGGCAGCGCGGATCGAGCCTGGTACATCACTCAATAAACAAGCCCCTAGAGGTGTAAGTGTAAAATCACTCTGCTCATTTTCTGCAAAAATATTGATGCTAGCAAGCGCCCGCATTAATCGATAAAGAGACCTGGCGTGTGTTCCAGTAGCACTAGCTAATTGGTCGCAACTTAAAGCACCATCCTTGAGTAAATCTGCAATTCCCAGTTTGGCAGCAGCATAAATTATCTGGAAAACCCAGTTGCTATGAACCAATTGCAACATCACTGACTGTGGTGAAATATCACTTACGGTTTGGATATTTTTAAATTCGGAAATAGTCATATTACCAACTCCACTATTTGCTAAACACCTATTGCTGTACGCAAAATTTGCTGAATATTCTCTTGTGAAAAAAAGTCTTGCACGGCTACGGTACCAGCCTCGACACCCCAGAAACGATCTATCTGTTTCTGATTGCCTTGAAGTGCAGTTATCAACTGAATGTCTTCTCTTGAAGGTGCTTTCAGGCTAGCAGCACGTTGGCAAACAAGTTCGTACAGTGGCATTAAAACTTCATTACGCTGCTGTTCATAATTAGCAAGTGCTTCATTTAAGGATTTGCGTCCAGACAAGCCTTGATCAATTGCATCTACCAAAAGTTCAGCACTCAAAAAAGAAGCTTTGATTCCTTGGGCTAGAGTTGGGTCTCTATGGCAACCAGCATCGCCTACTAAGGCCCAGCCATTTCCATAAGGTTTGCGAAAAAAGTTAGGTAAGTTACCTGTAGCATAGAATGGCTCTTCACGTTTGCCAGCCTGTAAGCGTTCAGCTAATTCAGGAACCAGAGCGATCGCGTGCCAAAAATTCTCTTCTACATTGGTACGGAATGCTCGAAATTCCTCAATAGGCAAAACTACAGTGACACATGTCAGATTGTCATTCGTCGGCGCAGCAATAATTAGCCGACGATCTCGAAAATACAGTTCTCCCCCATTCACAGAAACCCCACTCCAGTAACTATAATAATAACTAGTGATTAAGGGTTTCGTATTGTACATAGGAGCATTGCAGGTTTTAGCCACAAATGAGTTCATCCCATCAGCACCGATAACAATACGTGCTTTTTGGGTGAGGCTGTTTCTATTACCAACCCGACCACAAATACCAACAATTTGCTCATCGTTCCTACAGAGCTCTTGGACTACAAAGCCATCTTGAAAGTCGGCACCAGCCGCAACAGCAGCGTCAACTAAAATCTTGTCAAGTACATTACGTCGCGGGCAATACCCCTCTGCCGTACCTTCTATAGATAAAGTCCGAGCAGTCAAGATAATAGAGCCAAAGAAATCGAAGGTTGCTTTTCGGATTGGTGGACAGCCTGAATTAGCCACCTTGTCCAGAAGTCCCCACCGCTTCAGTTGAGCAACAGCAGACTGCTGAATATAGTGGTTTGAGATGGTGTTACTCGGGAAAATGGCTTTGTCCACTAACAAAACCCGATAGCCTTTACGAGCAAGTAACATGGCTGTCGGCGAACCAGCACAGCGAGCACCGATGACAATGACGTCATACATAAAACCTAATTTCTCCTAAGACATCCTTTAAAGAAAAGATTGTGTGAGATTGGAACTCTAAAGAACCTAATAACTCACAGCTAGCCATTAGCAAAGCGATATTCCAAAATAGCTTTCAAGTTCATTGCTTCGATGCGATGAATTGCATCAAAATATTTCCAAATATCGCCGACCCATTTACGATCCGTGCGCTCACGACCACCGGAGATATAGTCTGGAACATTAGTAACGTTACGGTCGTAATAGGGATGTTTGCAGTTAGTCCAGAGCATGACAGTCCCAGGCTTCTTCAGCGTGGGCATTGCGTCAATGAAGCGGAAGTAGTATCGCATCCAAAGTTCTTCTCCCTGATCCCAGGCACAGGGGTAGTCCACTACTCTGCTGTCGGGGTAAGCCTCGGCGCGAATGTAGATGGAGGTGTCCTTAGCCAAATACTCTATACCCTTGTAAAGACCACCGCCAATATGCTTGAACTGGCGCAAGCTGAATGACCACTCCTCCAAGCTATAAACGTTCGCAGCGTATTCAAAAGCCATGTCTAATGGACAATCAATATACTCACCAAGGTGACAGTAGCTGCCGAATATATCCTCGTGTGGATAAGTATCCTTGGTCATTTCTCTAAGTTTTGCCGATACATCAGGGATATCGTGATCTTCGCAGGTGTACAAACCTGGTATCTTTATTGACGGAATATCATTTGTGACGAGACTATCCTTGTTCCAAGGTCCTAGATTATCGCGTACTGACATGATTGGCTCCTATATGGTAAATGGTTTGAAATGTTGAAAATCTTACTAACTTGACACATCACATAGTGCTATGCCCAACGTATAACCATAGAACTAACAAAATCTCCTCCATTTGAGAATGTTCCAAGAGCAAGCAAGTCACCAGATTGCACTTTGTTCTTCTCGATAGCATCAGCAAGGGTGATCGGAATCGATCCATGAAAAACGTTTCCATAGTATTCGAGAGTGTCATGAACTCGCGGCTCCCCGATTCCGATCCGGTCACGCCACTCTTTGATCAAGAAGGTATTGGGCTGATGAGTGATCAGCAATGAGACATCATCTGTCGATAACCCAGCTTTAAAGAGACATTTTGAAACCGCGTCAGGTACTAATTCAACAGCATTAGAACGTATAGCCGTGACCATATCTGGTGAGAAGTTGACAGTAATCGGTCCACACCCACGTTCCCAATAGTTCAAGAACCGACCATCAACCATATCGGGTTCAAAGACGAACAGCCCATAGTGTTCTCCATGAGAGCGTTCATAACTAGCCACGAAGCTAGACTTACCGTCAACTAACAAAGTTGCTGATGCTCCATCGCCAAGCACCCAGGACTTCTTCGACTTTTGAAATTCTGGGAGGCGCGAGACGAAGTTTGTTACAGTGACAATGGCAATTGTCTTGTACAGCCCTGACTCGATGAATGCCCGAGCAGTATTTAGCATAGACAGGTAGGAACTGCAACTTGTGTCCAGATTCAAAATCGTCGCCTGACTTGCCCCAACATGATTTTGGATGGCAGCTCCAATACCGGGCCAGAAATAATCGCTAAACATGCACGAACACAGAATCAGGTCAAGGGCTTCCGGTTTTGTACCAGTTCGTTCAAGCAGGAGCTTCAAAGCTTTGCTACCGAGATCCGAGGACTGGTATTCTGGTGAAGCAAACCGTCTCTCCTTGACACCCTTGAAAAAAGCGTTTTTTTCTAATTCGTTATCGTCTTCGCCATCCAGTGCCAGCTTGGTATTATCGACGACACGTTCCGGCATAAAACTGACAACATTTACAATCTGTGCACCAGGCATTGTTCTACCTCCTTTTAATATGCCGTGAGTGTTTAAGATCAAGTCGCATCGTCAAACACAATGCTTAATGAGGAGAGGGAACTAAAAAAGGTAAGTTTTTTGGGAAATTAGATTGCAATTTGGTATGAGAGATTCCCTTTGACTTACCCTTGCCAACAGGAATTGTTGGTGCATATTCGGGCAGAAAAGGTGTAAACGGTGGCACCTCTTCGTGCAAGAGGCGAAGTTCTAGAACGCCGGGAAGGTCTGGGTGGTTGCTATAGTCCTGAAGTTGGTAGCGCAATTCGTCAACCGTGCCAGCACTTCCCACCCAAAGCCGATCAGTCGTACCAAATCCCCGAGCGCTTAAAGCAATATTCACGGGTGCATAGCGTACACATTCCAATCGCGACTCAAAGAAAAGCTGTTGACGCGTTACACACATGCCATGCATGTTGTTATTGAACACGACAAAGAGGATTGGAAGTCCTAAGTCTACAGCTGTGTGGATTTCAAACCCAGTCATTAAGAAGGCTCCGTCACCAGCAAAAACCACTGTCCTTGCGCCTAGCGGTGAGCCTAATTGGGCACCAATAGCTCCTGCGATCGCATAACCCATCCCTCCCATACCAAGAGCGATTGTCGAGCTTGAGCCTGGGGGCACTCTTGTCATGTGGAGTGAGGCAGCGGCGCAGTTGCCCGCGTCGTAGAGGAGATGTCCACTTTCTGGGAGGAAATCTTGCAGAATGGCAATAGCCTCACTTTGCAACAGAGGCGGACCATCGGCTCTCGGTTTCCGATCCTCTAGTGGAATAGGTGAAGCAAGAACCGGGTTGAATATCTGAGGTACGTAGCCTTGAAGTGGCTTAACCTTGAACGGCTTTTGCTTTAGTAGTTCCAAAAGCGCTTTGAAGACCATTCCAGGATCAGCTTCAATGACCAGAGCCGGAGAGATGATACGGGTAATCTCACCGACGTCTACATTTACTACTGCAATCTTCTTGTCAACGAGTGCACAACCGAGTGGGTGTCGTGTCATGATATTGAGATCTGATCCTACAACAATGAGCAGATCAGCTTGGTCTTTCAAGTAGGTGTGAACGGAGGGATGACCCGCAACACCCAGCATTCCCAAATAGAGCGGGTCATCGTTCGGAAACTCGCCACGTCCCGACAAGGTCGTAACAACTGGCAGACCGACAGAAAGCGCAAAGTTGACCACAGCCTGCGGATCGCTGCACCGTCTCACCCCATGTCCCATGAGGAGTACGGGGTTCTTAGCCCGACAAATCTCCTCGAAAAGAGGACGAATCATGTCTAATGTAACAGGTGTCGGACAGATGAGATTTCTCAAATCATCAGCCCAGTTTTCCGGGCATGGTTCGACTTCTTGCTCAAATATGTCTCGGGGAAACATAAGAACAACTGGCCCAGGACGACCTGAAATAGCGACTTTAACAGCCTCAGTCAAGTGATACCATAAGTCGTCCGGTTTTGAAATCTTTCCCACATACTTGGCAACCGCACCCCAAAGTTTCATGGCATCAACTGTACAACCAATTCCCGAGGAGTCTTGAAAGGCTCCCCTTCCTTCAAGCGCTAACGGTGGCTGTCCGACTAAAGCCAGAACTGGCACTGACTCGGCATAGGACTCAGCGATCCCAGCAATTAGGTTCATCATTCCCCCACCAGACGTTGCGCAGCATACACCTAACGTTCGGTGAACGCGTGCGTGGCTGTCTGCCATGAAAGCCGCCCCATCCTCACTCTTAGCCATCACTGACTGTAACTTTCCCTTACCTAGCCGATAGATGGCGTCATGAAGGTGTTCAATATTTGCACCGCTGACACCAAATACGTAGCGCACATTTAGGGATATTAAAGCTTTAACCAGTGCATCATTTAACTTCATACAAAGATACTCCTGCGTTAGTACTGACTAGCACTTGTCCTGAAGGCGGAGGCAGTTAATAAACAACTATTTTTTGCTCTGATAATGCGCTCCTCGGCAAGATGTTTCGCAGCCTCGTGTGTAGTTATTCCCTCCTCTTTAGCCCTTCTAAAAATATCAAGAAGAGAGTGGTAAATGTTATTAAGTTGTTTCAAAGTATTTTCTTCATCAGAGCCAATCATTTCATTGTAAACATTGATCAAGCCTCCTGCATTAATGACATAGTCTGGACAATAAAGTATTTCCTTTGATTCAAGAAGTCTACTATGTATCTGCTCATTTTCAAGCTGATTATTTGCAGCACCTGCAATGATGGAAGCTTTGATAAGAGGAATTGTTGAGCTGTTAAGAATTCCTCCTAAAGCACAAGGAGCAAAAACATCAACATCAAGGGAGTAAATTTCGTTCGGTTCTACAATCGTTGCCCCATATAAATGTTTAACTTCTTCTGTATTCTCACTTTTCAGATCGCTTACAAAAATTTTTATACCATGTTCATGCAATTGTTTACAGAGATTCTTTCCGACATTCCCAATTCCTTGAACTGTAACTTTAAGTTCATGTAGCTCTTTTTGTGGCAACCGAAATTCTACAGCAGCTTTAATTCCTAAAAAAACTCCTAAAGCTGTTGTAAAAACTGGTCCACCTGCTTTTTCTGCTCCGCCCACAACGTAACTTGTTTCCTGACGAATTTTCCTCACATCTTCAGGGGAAATATTCACATCTTGACCTGTAATAAAACGTCCTTTGAGACTATCAACGAAACGTCCATACGCTTTAAGCAGCTCATCTGTTTTATTTTCAGGATTACCAATAATTACTGCTTTTCCTCCACCAACAGGAATGTTCGCACAGGCTGCCTTGTAAGTCATACCACGACTAAGACGAAGAACGTCTCGCAAAGCATCTTCCTCTCTAGCGTAAGCCCATAGACGTGTCGCACCCATAGCTGGGCCCAAGCTTGTATCATGAAGGGCGATAATGGCTCTCATATCTGACTCTTTGTGATGGCAGAAGAAAACTTGCTCATGACCCATTTCTCTAATAGTCTCAAAAAGCTTCATGGGGTTCTCCTTTATACGTAGTTTCGTAACCCACGTTAAAAATTGGGAATAATACTAATATCTTCGTAGTGGTCATTTGTACACCTGTAATTAATTTGTTCCAACGCCTGCACTACAGGAAACTTTTGGAGCAAACTTTGGCGTTGCTGTGGCGTAATTGTTTTGAGTCCAAGTGTATTTACTATTCCAAATTCATCATTTTCTTGCGTTATTTATTTACGAATTAAAAAAATAAAAACACTTTATTAACTTGATATTAGCATAATTATTAAAATTATGATGGTGTCAAAGTAAAAAAATATAAAATTTTTAACTCAGCTATTTGCACATCCAAATATTTAGCCAACAACCCAATGTAGTAGTGCAGCTGATCCATTTCTACACCGATATACTGCCCTAAGAAATTACCGCCATGATAGCTAACTTGGTTCTCAACATCAATCAGCGGCTTGTCGGTGCCAGAATTAATTTCTACTTCGATTTGTTTTTTAATCTGCTCGATCCTATCTACAATCTGCCCCATATATTGTGGTAAACAACACAGTGAATAATGGTCTTAAATTGGATCTCCACTCCGATAGTTGTGAGAACTTGCAGAAGATTGAAAGGTCTTGTTTTTGTTGAGTGATGTTGTATTCATTGAACTTCCAATTATTATTTAGATTGCACAGATGATGGACTGATTGGATGTCCTTGTTGGGAAGGTAATGGCACGCTTATAAAGCGCTACTGACGGTGGCAGAAACTCGTGTAGCAAACTTGGGGGGTAACGGTAGTGCTATGTTGTTTAAACCAACGACCAAAGAACTTACCTAAAGAAGCCATTTCTAGCATTAAGTCTTCAAATGCTTCCGGCGTTAAAGACTGAGGGCCATCTGAAAGAGCCTTAGCTGGGTTAGGGTGAACTTCAATCATTAAGGAATCTGCGCCAGCTGCGATCGCAGCCAAGGTCATTGGTTGGACAAACTCTGATTTCCCGGTGGCGTGGCTTGGGTCAATCATAATTGGTAAGTGAGTCAAAGTCCGCAAGACAGGGATTGCAGATATATCAAGGGTATTCCGTGTATACTGTCGGTCAAAGGTACGAATTCCTCGCTCACACAAAATTACATTGGGATTGCCTGCTGCCAAAATATATTCAGCTGACATCAACCAATCTTCAATTGTGGCTGACAGTCCCCGCTTCAATAAGACTGCTTTACCTGTAGCGCCTACTTTCTTCAGTAGGGAGAAATTCTGCATATTGCGGGCACCAATTTGGATCACGTCTGCTACTTGAACAATCTTGTCTAAATCAGCTGCATCCATGACTTCTGTGATAATACCCAAACCTGTAGCTTCACGAGCTTTTGCTAACAAACCTAATGCGCTTTCGCCATGTCCTTGAAATGCATAAGGTGAAGTCTGAGGTTTGTACGCCCCACCTCGTAAAAACTGTGCCCCTGCTGCTTTTACTATCTGTGCTGTTTCAACAATCATTTTCTCGTTTTCAACAGAACATGGCCCAGCAACTACAACTAAAGGATGGGTTTGTCCAAAGGTAACAGATCCATTAGGTGTGGGTACAACCACTTCACTATGTTCTCCATAGCGGAATTCTAAAGAAGCACGTTTAAATGGTTTTTTTACTCGGATCACTTGCTCAATAAAAAGGCTAATATTTTGAATCTGCCTAGTGTCAATTTCCACCGTTTCACCAACTAAGCCAATTACTGTTTTGTGTTGACCCTGGCATACTTCTGGGGTGATTTCATGATGACTAAGTTCTTTAGCAACACGTTCGATTTCTCTTGATGGCGTACCTAACTTCATAACTATAATCATTGCTTGAAATCTCCTAGTTGCAAGTATTGATTGAGTTGTGATGCCTAAACTTAAGAATGTTGTTTTTTAACTCTTCAAATAACAATCAGTCTATTATTTGAGTTTTATGCAACATCCTAAAAATTTTCTAGTTGGTTAGAACTTACCGAATTAATTATCCAAAACTTTTTCTGATATTTGTTGCTAAACTTCAAAGTTTTTCCCCGAATAAGCTTCTCATTCGACGGCTAATTCTTGAAATTCATCTTGTGTTAATTTTCGCAGCATTATCTACCAAACTATTGGTAATACGCCTACATATAACAAATACTAATATTTTTATTAGTGTGCTGCTTAGTTTTATATTTACCATCATTTTCAAAAAAATACAAGCCTTATTTGATGATATTAGAAATATGAGTAGAAATGGATGTATAGACGTAGCTGTACTAAGTCTCTATAAGGTTTATGATAAGGCATATTTAATTTTGGAGATACAGCGTTTTTCAGGTAAATGAGGTACAAAACCGAGGACTCAAAAATCAAATTATTCTTCTCCCTCCAGCATAGCTGCCTCCTGCCTCAAAACCAGTGACTTTGTACTTTATACAAACGAAAACTGCTGTGTCTATATTCAGTGCTTAGATAAGTATCAGAGACTCGTCTAACTACTGCTAGCTTTACTAGTTTGTAATGAAGTTAATTCTGAATGAAGTTTTGCAATATCTTGCTTAAGTTTCTGATTCTTTATTTGTAGTGCTTCTAGTTGTGCTTTATAAGTATCACGCTCCACTACCAATTTTTGCAGTTCATTCTGTTGAAGTGGAGAAGAAAGTGGCAGATGATTAGTGGTTGTTTGTTCAATACTAGAAACCTCAGCTTTGGGTAAGACTAATGCCTCTACTTGATTTGTATCCCTCTGCTGACTAACTGAAGAGGCTTTTTGTTGCTGTTCTTTTACTGTTTTAGGAGTTTTATATTTTTTAATGAGATTTTTAACAACCTCTGGATCGACTACTTCGCCTGCTTTCAAAATCTTTATTGCTTCATCTATAGCAGCTTCAGATGTACTAGGAGCAGCCAATTTATAGAGAGCAGTAGGAGTAATACCATTAATCAAATTTCCGATAATCGGAATTTTGGACTCAAATGCTTTAGCAACGTGAATAAACTCATAGGCTGAAGTCTTTCCCATTCCAAACTCTTGTCGTAGCCAAGGTAGAAACTCGCCATGTTCGGTAATTTTTTGAGCTTCTAACAAGTTCACACCAATGCAATAAATGTCCATAGAACTTCGTTTCAGCCTACGTCGTGTATCTTCTGCTAGAATGGCTAAACGTTGTTGTTTTTCCTCTTTATTCTCAAAGTATGACTTGCTCTTAGATACTGAAGGCGGGTCAATAATTTTTTCTGACTGTGTAGGTATTACTTGGATTTCTATAGGAAAATCTGTTGACTCATGCTTACTAATTTTCATACAATTTATTCCAGCTAGCATTTGTATTTTTCTCAGGGATATTTTTGCAAAGCAGTTTTTTAGGTTTGTGATTTTATGTTTAAGCGAACTGGTTATTAAGTTACTCACGTCAAGCTAATAACTTTACGCAACTTCTTCTTATATCTTTACAAAAGTACATAATCGACTGCTACCCCAAATACTGTTTTAAAAACGCTAATGTGTTGTTATTCGCCAGTTTTGCGGCTTTTTTGTGATGTCTATGACGGGCTACGCCTACGCAGAACTACTCGTACTAATTCATGATGAAGATGTACTTAATATTTCTTAAACGAATTGGCAAGTACACCTTTTTTTAGAGAGGGCTATCGATGCTGATGATTTTCCCAATTAGCAGACGCTTTACACCGACTTCTGCGACTGGTAAAGCGCGATCGCATTTTTATTATTCATAGTTGAGCCATTTTGTAAAGTCGCCAAACTCCTACTTCACTATGACGACAGCCTGATCAACAGATCGGGTAAATTAAGATAAGTAAAGAAAACGCTTTGAACTAAATGGCAGCTCTAAGCTT
>CAXUOL010000053.1:0-17858 GCA_964252435.1 uncultured Nostoc sp. | reverse complement strand
ATTGGGCGCGAAAAGGGTAATTTTCGATATCAAACCTATTCTCTCTCGATTTGCCTTGCCTGACTCACTTTGGCGCGATAAATCTTCCATTAGACCTTCACAATCTAAATGTTGCTAAATATACTGCTAAAGTTTGTTTCTGTTGAAGTACAAAAATATGCTCACTTCGATAATCACCATTCAAAGCAGCAGCAATTTCTGCTTCACTGCGTTTAGTACGGTGATGTCTTTTGGCTGCCAAAATTTGTGGGTCTCGTTCCCTAGTAACAATCGCTCGAATATTTGTCATCCTAGTAGTACCAGTGATATCGCTGACGACTTTATGCAGCTACACGTTCATCTGGGTTAGAGCATGACTGTATCCGTTGAATGTGGACACAAGCACTTTTGATGAGACTATCCCGTTGGCGGATGTAACTCCGCAAAACACAAATCTGGTCTTCCAGGCGAAAAGAACGGTAGATTAGGACATAAACTGAGCATAAAATCCTTACACAAAGGGACTTTCAAGCCTATTGCCTGTTGTCTGCTATAAATGCTCGATCGCGTTAAAGAAGCGATTAGTTGAGGGTTGGTGCAATATCCAACTGGTTTGTTTATTAACAGTTGCAAAAGTGGTGAAAAGCCCAAAAATACCGTGAATTCTCATGTGATCGCTTGGTTTGAGTAGGCAAGGAGGCAGAGAAGAGAGAGGATGGCGATCGCTGTGGTTAGGGGACTTTGTATGTAGACCAGACGGGGAAGCTGTAGAAATTCGGGAGATGATGCGGCAGTATCCGCTTTCTGTATCAATAACCTTCGTTACCGAGTTACGGGAGGATTACTCCTTGAGGGTAAAGGTCGTACTTGAGGACGGCTTGCTGTATTATCATAAAAGTTTCACCGCTAACCATAAATCATTAATTATATAAACTTTTGTAAAACTTCGCTCCTCCTGCGTACAAACCATAAGTGCGAAAAGATTAACAAGTAGACATCTTTGAAAAGTTGGAAGCAAGACGCTGCCACTAACCATCTTTGTCAAAAGTTGAGATGATCCAAATTTATTTCTATTACCATAGCTTTTTAATTTTTGGCTACTGCGTCTTAAAATAGGCACTTTTTAATAATCTCAATATGAAAAATTCTATACTCCTTATTTCCTCTTTATTGCTATTACCGTTTTCCGTTGTGGCTTTGGAAATTCCCCCTCATTCGTTTTCCCAGGCTGGAATAGGTAACTCTAATTGTGAAATCAAAGCAGAAAATGGAGATGATTATTCAGATAAACAACAGCAAACTCTCGCCAAGAGAATTACAGTCAGAGTTATTGGTGATAATAATGGAGGTTCAGGAACATTACTCGCTAAAAAAGGCAATACGTACCTAGTTATTACCAACTCCCATGTAGTTAGAGGAGTGAACAGCATCAGCTTGCAAACATCAGATGGTAAAACTTATCCTGCACAAATCCTTCCTAACACTAACTTTGATAAATTTGATTTAGCCTTATTACAATTTCAAACCGGGCAAAATTATTGCCTACCCAAAGAAATTGCTACATCAGTTCCCAACCCAGAAACACCAGTCATGGCGGCTGGATATTCCTCTGAAAAAGGAGAGATAGTATTTCGCACAGGTACTATACAACAAATTGCATCTAGACCACTAAAGGAAGGATATCAAATTGGCTATAGCAGCGACATTGAACAGGGAATGAGTGGGGGTGCAATTCTCAACTCTCGTGGAGAACTGATTGGGATAAATGGTAGAAGTGCTTATCCCATATTAAATACAGGTTATATATATTCTGATGGTTCGCGCCCCACAGAAGCAGAAATCCAGGAAATGCGAAAACTCAGTTGGGGAATACCAGTCTCCACTGTATTGGCGCAGGTAAATTCAGAGATATTAACAGCTTATTCTTTACCTACACCAAATACTTTTGATGGTACACCTCAAGCAACATTGACAGGATGGTTAGGGGAATTAGAACAAAAAGCTAAACAAATCACTGTCAGAATCGATAGTAACAGTGGTGCAAATGGTTCCGGGGTAATTATTGCTAAGGATAGGGACACCTACACAGTTTTAACAGCAGAGCACGTTGTGTGTGAAAAAAAAGAGGAGAAACAGCCATGTGGTGGCTATAAATATCAAATACTTGCGCCAGATGGCAAACAATATCCTGTAGATAAAAGCACGATAAAAACAAAATCAGGGGTAGATTTAGGGGTAGTTAAGTTTAGCAGTAAGGAAAATTATGAAATAGCAACTCTAGCAAATTATAATCTTAATGATAAGGACTATATGTTTACTGCTGGGTTCCCAAATTTAGGGAGTGATTCACCTTGGCGGTTTACAATTGGAAAGATTTTTGATAGAGAAAAAGGATTATTATACACTCAGCAATCTGATTTTCAAAGCAACAGTATTGAAGGATTACAAAGCTCTCCTTCTTTAACTAGAGGATATGAGTTAGTTTACACTAGTATTACCTACGGAGGAATGAGCGGGGGGCCAGTGTTCGACTCCCAAGGGCGAGTTATTGGTATTCACGGACGCGCAGAGGGTGAGCAAGCAATAGATGAAAAAACGGATGATTCTGGCAGTAGCGCAGGTCAAGTACAGTTAGGCTATAGTTTAGGAATTTCTATAAATACCTTTCAAGGGTTGATGAAGGAATTTGGCGTAAATGCGAAGGTAGAAAACACTTCATCGCCTCAACTGGATGCAGAAAAAGTTAACTCTATCAAAAAAGCAGTATTATCAGCGGATATCTCAACAGGAAATGCAACTGCTTCCACATGGCTGGAAAGAGGGAATCAACTGTGGCGATTAAATCGTTATGAAGAAGCAGTCAAGGCTTTTGATGAAGCGATTAAACTTAAACCTTCTTTTGCTTATTTAGCTTACTATAGCAAGGGTTTGGCATTAGTTGATGATAAGAAATATCAAGAGGCTGCCGTTGCATTAGAAGAAGCTGTAAAGCTCAAACCTGATTATGTTGCTGCTTTACAAACACAAAGCATAGTTTATGCAAAATTTAATCAATTGGATAAAGCATTAGTGGTGATAAATAAAGCCATTAAACTACAGCCACAAAACCCAAGGCTTTATAACGAGAAGTATTGGGTGTTAAGAAGTTTAAAACGTTATCCAGAAGCAGAAGCAGCAATAACTAAGACGATTGAACTTAGCCCTCGTGCTGCTTTTTACAACAATCGAGGGGTTCTTTACTTCGATCAAAAAAAATGGGATTTAGCTGTTGCTGATTACAACGAAGCTATTGATATTAATCCTCAGTTTACTGATGTTTATAACAATCGTGGACTTGTTTACTCTTACCAAGAAAAATGGGATTTAGCTGTTGCTGATTACAACAAAACTATTGATATTAATCCTCAAAGTGTTGATTCTTATACCAATCGTGGGCTTATTTACTACAAACAAAAAAACTATGATTTAGCTGTAGCTGATTACAACAAAGCTATTAATATTAATCCTGAGTATGCTTTAGCTTATAACAATCGTGGTTTTCTTTATTATGACCAGAAAAAGTGGGATTTAGCACTGGCTGATTACAACAAAGCTATTAATATTAATCCTCAGTATACTTTAGCCTATAATAATAGAGCAACTCTTTACAAAAAGCAGAAAAAATGGGATTTAGCATTGGCTGATTACAATAAAGCTATTAATATTAATCCTCAGTATGCTGATGCTTACAACAATCGGGGGTATCTTTACAATGACCTGAAAAAATGGGATTTAGGAATGGCTGATTACAATAAAGCTATTAACATTAATCCTCAGTATGCTGATGCTTACTTCAAGCGGGGGGTTGTTTACTTTAACCAGAAAAAATGGGATTTAGCATTGGCTGATTACAATAAAGCTATTAATATTAATCCTCAGTATGCTGATGCTTACAACAATCGGGGAGTTATTTACTATAAACAGAAAAAATGGGATTTAGCCCTGGCTGATTACAGTAAAGCTATTGATATTAATTCTCAATTGTTAGGAGCTTACAACAATCGGGGTAATCTTTACTCCAACCAAGAAAAATGGGATTTAGCCCTGGCTGATTACAGTAAAGCTATTGATATTAATCCTGATGATGCTAATGGTTACTACAATCGTGGGCTTCTTTACGAGAAGCAGAAAAAATGGGATTTAGCTGTTGCTGATTACAACGAAGCTATTAAGAGAACTCCCCAGCTATCTTTAGCTTATAACAATCGGGGGCTTCTCTACTATAACCAGAAAAAATGGGATTTAGCCCTAGCTGATTATAATAAAGCTATTGATATTAATCCTCAGTATGCTAATGCTTACAATAATAGAGGGAATATCTACTCTGAGCAAAAAAAATGGGATTTAGCTGTTGCTGATTACAGCAAAGCTATTGATATTAATCCCGAATATTCTGAAGCTTTTGCAAATCGAGGGTTAGTTTACATTGATAAGAAAGAGATACAGATAGCCATTCAAGATTTACAAAAAGCGGCTCAACTCTTTAAAGCTCAAAATAATACTACTGCCTATGAAGAAATAATGAACATCTTAAAACAGTTACAAAAATAAACATAATAATTAATTTAGTCAATACCTTCGCCAACTTGAAAAATGCCTTGATTCGTAGGTTTGGTTGAGGCACGAAACCCAATAAACACGTGGGTTTCGCTTCGCTTAACCCAACCTATAAAAAAATGGCGAAGGTATTGTTAATTTGACAAAATTTCTCACAAAAAAATATCTGCATCAGCCCCGAATTACAGACAAACTCTCAAAAATTTGTGCAATTCCGATTATAGCTCACAAATTTGTGAGCTTTGTTTGTAGAGTAAGAACTTTCTAAGATGAAAAATAACAAGAAAGTTTCGTAACTATTTCCCATTGCTGCGTAAAAACACTTGGTTGAGACAGTAATAGAAATAGAAGCAATCAAAACGGTTAGAGAACCAAGGACAAAAAACCTTTGCAGCTTTATGCACTGAACTTGTCCTACTTACGGTATCCAAACTAGTAAGAGAGTGAATACATCTATCTAGCCATTGCTTCTGTTTTACAAATTAGGTTGAGTATTTGATTCTCAACTAATTTGATAAAACTGGATGTTGTAATTATACAGCTAAGTTAATACAATTCTACCTCAATCGCTTATTTATTGGGAAGGAACTACTATGACTTTAAGTGAAGATACACCGCAGACACAGACAATAGAGTTATCACGAAAAGAAGAGATAAAAAATAAATTACCTGATGCTACTGATGAACAAGTAGAACGCTTTTTAGCTCAGGTTGAACGCATAGAAGCACTAAAAAAATACTTTGAAACCTACCCAGAGGATCAACAACGTTTTTTGGATATTTTAGCTCGTGTAAATAAGGCACTTGACTATAAAAAACCATACCGTATTGTTGTTATTGGTGTTACTGGTGCTGGCAAAAGCACACTTAATAATGCCCTATTAGGGGATGATAGAGTGCCGATGAGACCTGTTGGAAAACCAGCTACTGGTACGGTTCTGGAAATTTTCTTAGATATGCCAGAAACTGAACCCCAAAAAGCAATTGTGGAGTACCGAGACGAAAGAGATATTCGGGAAATCATCTATGATTTTGTTCGGAACTATAAGCGTTATGGACTTGATACTTCGTGGTTAAATAGCAGACTAGATTTAGGGTTCGTGAATCAACTTTCAACTATGGAACCACAACAGAAAATTACAGAAGCTGAGGTTCGCAACAATTTTCAGAGGTTAAGGGAAACATTAACTGATATTGTGAAACAGTATATCAATAACAATGTTAGTAGTTTGCGGCGCGAATTTTTACTTGATAATTCTAGAGATGTTGAAGAACTGAATCAATTAATCGATGAACACAGCAATCTCAATGCCGAAAACTCTCCTTATCGCAGAATTGGTTTAGTCAAAACTGTGGTTTATCGACTTCATCCGTTACAGAGCAAAACAGATATACAAGCATTGCAACTAGCACAAAATGTATGCATAGTTGACCTACCGGGGTTAGATGGTAGCCCTCTGCACAATATTATTATCCGTGAAGAAATTAAAAAAGCTGATGCTGTCATCTACATCATCAAAGATCCGAAACGTATTGGTACAGACAGTGATTTTGATTTACTTAGTAATGTACGCAAGCACGTTGGTTTGGAAGGAAGTGCAGAATCATATGAGGGTGTATTTTTTGTTTTGAATGCTATTGACAGCGTTACAGAGGATAAAATACCAGAAAATCTTTCGCAAGATATGCGGAGCTTGATAGAAAAGTTTTTACCAGGTTATACAAAATATCCTCATCTTAGTAACCGTGGAACTAACGCTCATCCCTACTTTCCTGTATCCTCTTTGGCTGCACTTCTAGCTCAAAAGGCTCTTCGCGGACAGACTCAAAAAGACCCTGATACATATGAATCACTAAAATTAAAGCTTGGTGTGAAAGACGGAAGCGATCGCCAAGTTTTAGAAGCCAGCCAAATTCCCAAGCTTGTGGAGGAACTGACTAATTTTGCACGCGATCGCCGCATAGAAGGACAAATCCGTGATGGGAAACTGGCGATAAACAGCATAGTGGAAGCACTGTGCAGCGAGTTTGAGACTGAAAAGCTACAACTAACGGATAACGAAGGAACCATCCACATACAGGAAAAGAAAAAAGTCAAACAGACACTGCAAGAACAACAGCAAAGCCTTGAGGATGTAGTGTATGAGTTCCGAAGCAATCAACTTGCAAGTATCGAACGCTGGAAACAAGAACTAGATAAAGAAGCCAAACATATTTGTGACCTTGTAGACAATGAGCTAAAGAAAAATATGCCTCTGCTTTGGAAAGAAGCCGTACATTCCAAATGGCTGCTTGGACATCCTAATCGGGTAAATCGAGCAATGGCTGAATATATTGTAGACAGAACCCAAATTAATCTCTGGAAGCAAATTGCTATCCAAGTACCACGGCTGGCGAAATATTTAGTACAAGTTTACAGTTCCAGTTTGGAAAGTTATAAAATGGCGCAAAAAATTGCCACAGGTTGCTACGACTACCAAGAAGTTTCTGTGTTGGAGTCAAAAATTCAAAAGTGGATTGTTTCCATGCAGCACACAATGGTTGAAGTTGCAGGACGCATTGCTTTAACAAAAATGACCGACCCAGCCTGTGCCTTCCTCACACCTGATGGCAAATTAGAGAAACGGCAACTAGTAGACACCCTTCCCAAAGCTCCTCGCCAATCTAACTCCAACATCCCAGATACCGATTTCAACACATTTATTGCAGAAGTACGTAAGGAATATGAACCTCATGTTTCTGATGATTGCATTATCGGATTGTTGAATCTTTATCGCTACGAAATGATGCTAATTGAAGACCGCTTGTTAAACCTAATTGAAGAAATTTTTTATGAACTAGGGAAATCAGAGAATTCAGTTTTTAAATCCAAAATCCTTGAGAGTCTCAACAAAGACCCTGCTTGGAAGCGTTTGAAATTACTAGAGGCGAAACTCGCTGCTCTGGCTCCCATACGTCAATAGAGTACTACGCAGAGACGTGATGAGATTGCCCTTCAGGTATCACGTCTCTACAAAAAGCTGGAAAAAACCAGCTTCAAATTGTGTGCCAAATAGCGCCATCAAATTACACAAGAGTAAATCAAAACAGGAGATTTTATCATGATTGATACCAATTTAACCAACTGGGAAAACCGTTTGAAAGATTATGGAACAACATTAAGCAAGTGGCTGAAAGAGAATTTACAGACTTCTTCATCAAGCGACATCCGATTGGGAATTTGGGGAACCAGTGGAGCTGGTAAGACTACATACATGTTCATGCTCTACGAAGCATTAAAAAAATCTGAGTGGATAGTTGAACTCGATCCAATAGCTCGCAAATTTATTAGCAAAAATAGGTATTACATCAGACAAGGAAATTTCTCACCCGCTACTGAAATGGCTAAGGAGCTAGAAATTTTTAGTTATACCTTAAGAAGGAAAGATATCGGTTCTAAAATTGTACTGAATTTTATTGACGCACCAGGAGGATTTTACGAAAATATCCCCACTGCCAAAGGTGTAGTTAAAGAAAAAAATCTTGGTTCCAGTACCCCACTTTCTGAGGAAGAAAAGAAGACACCAATTATTGATTATTTAATGAGTTGTCATGGAATTATATTCTTGCTTGAACCTGAAAAGAATGGAAAAAATGATGGACAGTATTCTTCTTTGCTAGAAGATTTATTTTTGGAATTTCAAGAGCGCAGCCGACGCACAGATATAGAAGTAGACGATCCACGTTTAGAGCAATATATGGCTTTCTGCGTTACTAAAGTAGACCATGAGAATTTTTGGAGTTACAGAAAAGATGCACAGCCATTTGTTGAACAGGTTCTTGGCCAATGGATGTCGTTGAAGGATTTGCAAAACTTTTGTCGGTTGGGAGAGTTAAATCCAGAAAAAAGAAAAAAGCTCAGTAAAAACAACCGTTGTGAGTTTTTCTGCATATCATCTGTAGGTCGCTATCAAAAAGATGGTGAGTGGGTATCGCCTGTAATTTATCCAGAAGAAAACAATTCTACTCAACCAAATACCGAACAAACCTTCTCATCCTCTAATTCTTACTGGAGTGATGATGAGGAGGTCGGTCGTCCAAAATCATCTAAATCATCAACTGGTGACTGGGCTAGCAGTGGCAACCAAAATTATCCAGAGCCACTATCAGTAAATAAACCAACTATCGATCCAGAGGCTGTTTTGCGTCCATATAATGTGCTTGAACCAGTTGAATGGTTAATAAAAGGTATTCAGGCTAATCCGCCATTTGGTATTAATCGCAAGTGACCTGTTATATCGTTTCACTTTTTGAGTGATACATATCCAAACTCCCCGAAGCATCAAAGAGGAGCCAAAGGGAGTTGCATTACTAACAAATATTTCTATCAACTTTATCAACGGTATTAACCCTATGAACCAAGCATCAGGATACAACTATTTTGTCTACGGCAAGTTTGTTGGTATAAATTTGGAATATCGGCTTGTTGCTCGAACTACTAATTTAATGGAGGAAGAGCAACTTGAAAGAATGGCGGAGGAAACCCATCGCTTCTGGGGAAATTTCCCACCTGAAAAGAGAACAAAAGCTGTAGGTATTTTCATACAGAACAATAATCACGAAAAAAATCTGGTATTGGTGAAGGTCGAAGCCGCTGTTGATAACAGGGGACAGGAAGTTTTGAGTGGGTCTAGAGGTTTTAACCACAGTCTCTATGTCTTTATTCCCCTCGAATCACTAGCAGTGCTGCGGGGTCGAACATTTGAACTACTTTCTTGGATTTTTCAACATCCTATCCCGCTGTTTAGGCAGTTTGAGGCTAACCTACCACTTTTGCAAATTCCCCCCCTTGAGCAGCCCATATCTGATAACCAAGAGGAGGTTGATAAGATACAGCGTTGCTTTAGTGAAACTGATACAAATGGACAACCTGTGCTGATATCTGCACTTGCTGCATTAATTAATGGTAAGCGGCTGATTTTCACTGGGAATGGCAATGTTAGTACCAAAGAGTTTGTAGAAAGTATCTTGCTATTGCTACCAGCTGCGGCTCGTTCCACAATTGCTGTTGCATCGGGTACGCTAGATGAAGAATTTTGTAATTGGGCACAACTGATTATTAAAAGTAATTCTAACCCTGAAGAACCACTTGCAGATAATCTGATTTGGCTGAATCGTGATACTCGAACATTTGAAGGATATTTCGAGTCAAGGATATTTCAAAATTATTACCTCAACGATTTTATTTATCCGATAGTTAATGCTCAACAAAAAGTTCAGGAACTTCTTCAAGAACTAGATGTAATTACTGACAGTCAAATTTTACTAGAAAATCTAGCTGAGTCTGAAAATATAGACATAAAACTAATTGTTCGGCTCATTTCGTTATTACCTAATGAGCAAAAAAGCTTAATGCAGCCTAAATATTTATCAGGCTTAAGTATAAACAAGTGGCAAGATATTATTCCAGTTATAAATGACGAGCAAGAACTTATTTTTGCTTGGGATGAGTTAACAAAGACACCAATTACCAATCTGCAACAATGCGTTCCAATAATATTAAATGTGTGGAAACGACTTTCAGTAGTGGAACAAATTAAACTATTACAGAAACTCCAGAATCATCCAGACGTTGCTGAAATTTTATTGAAGAATAGGCTGATTGAAGAATCTCGTTATGAAGGTGAATATACTAGCCTTTTACAAGAATTCAGAAAGCTTTGTAAGAGCGTGGTTATGTCCAAATCTCGATGTGATTGGAGCCAAGAAGCATGGCAATTAGCAACTAATTTTGCTACTAACCACATTTTTCAAGATAAAACAGAGCAGTTTTTGCTCTTGGATACTGTTTTAGCAAGTGAAATTCCAGTTATAAACTTCTATAACTGCTTTAATTTCAAATTTGCAATTTTAGTACCTCATGTTAATAGTGACCAAATTCGGCAAAGTAACTTGTACGCTAAAATAAATAAAAATGCGGAAGTAGCAGATTTATTCAATACTTTACTCATTCAGAGAAATGCCGCTTTAATAAATCTACATTTACTTGCAAATGCATTTAGTATGAATGACATACAACAGGATAATATGTATGTGGAATTCCTAAATACTTGGCATCCTTCTTATGAAGAAGCAAAGGATTTGTTGGTTGACATGATTCGTTCAGGTCATTACTCACTAAATCAAACCTTTGCTTGGTTTGAGAATAAAAAGCCTGGATTAAACGAAATTTTTTCGGCTCTAAAGCACGCATCAAATACTTGGGATATATGGGATAAATTAGCGAGTCTTTTGTATGAATCACCGCAAGAATATATAGTTTTACTCGATAATTTAGTGGGAAGTAAGTTCTGTATTCCAGTGTTGCAAAAATGTTTGCCGCTAATAGCCAATAATGAAAGTTTTAGGAGAACATTTTTAAGCAGTAGTTGTACATGGAAAGTTATCAAAAACCAAGATTTCAGTCAAATGCTCGCTGTTTCATCCCAATATGTCGAAACCTTGGTAAGATGTTTAGCAGAGAGCGATCGCTTTGACTGGATAGCAGGCGACGTGCTACATTATCTGTGCCAAAACTGGATTACACACAAGCAAGTCGATTCGGAATTAAAAACTCTGGTAACTAGCCCCAATGTAACTAAAAACTTCTCAAATCAAGACTGGTTGGAATTGCAAACCACCGTTTGGCAGCTTGAATTTGAAATACAGCTATCTTCTTTGGGTAGGGTAACTCTTTCTGAACAAGAGAAGATATTCTTGCGAAACCAGGCTATTACAGTAATAAAGTTTTACACCCAACCTGAAACAACTCAGAGCTTACTTAACGATTGTGAAGTTTGGGGACTAGATTTAATTGCACAAATCGAAATTCTCAAAGCTACTCCATTGCTAGCCCGCAGTATTGAGTTAATACTAAATTACCTTGGTCGTGATAGTAAAGCTATTATTCCCAATGAACAACAACTTAATCTGCTAGAAATATTACTGCAAACATCACCGCGCAATCAACTAGAAGTTGAAAATCTCAAAACATTTTCCGTTGGACTCTTAGCTCAATTTATATCTGCTAGCGATTGGAATCAGCTAAAGTGGTGGCGAGATATTACTTTGGATAAACAATTGTACATTCAATATTTTACCTTTGCCTCTCAAATATTTGTACAACATTCTGTAAAAACCACACCATGTTTAGAAGTGCTGAATTTGACTCAACAAATCAAAAATTATTCCCTGGAAGAAGAGAGCCATTTAATATTAAAAGCATTTTGGGATTCTATACCAGAGCCAGTTCGTCAAGTCTTTGTAGAGTTATCTAATGCCAATTCTTTAAGTTAAAGCTACGCATAAAATTAAGATAAGCTGTTACACATTACTTAAAAAACCTGTGTCAAATTGAACATTCCCGACATCAGACCAATAAAGTTGCCGTGAGTTCCTGACTTTTGGCAGAGTTTTCGCACTTTGCGATGGCGTACCCGCCCGCTAGGGGCGATGGCACGCTCACAAAGTGCGAAATTAGTCAGGCTCCAGATTCGGCAACCTTTTACTTAAATTTTTGTCTTAACCGAGCAGTATTGAATTCTAGCCACCCAATCGCGGGCTTTGTCGTAAACCAAAACATTTCCCATCTGATAAAAAGTAAACTTTTGTAACCATATTCTCCTTCTGCGTAAAACCCTTTAGCAGAAGCAGCAATAGAAATAGAAACAATGAAAAAGGTTGTAGAACCAACGATGTTAGGGGAGCAGTTAAAAATACCGCCAATGACCGATCGCCCTTTCCCACCTGTTTTAGTGTTGATTACGGATGGTCAAACCACTGATGATTTTGGTGGTGGATTGAAAAAGTTGATGGAACAGAACTGGGGAAAAAAGGCTGTGAAAATTGCGATCGCAGTGGGACAAGATGCAGATTGTGCTGTGCAATTTGCTAATGTATATGACTCGCAGATTGCATAACATCAATACGATGCACAGATGCACTTAATAATTCTCACTATAAGTGAGCGTATCATCATGAATCAAAGACAATAAGTAAAGTTATGTAACTATTGTTCACTACTGCGTCAAAACATTTTACCCAAGCAGTAATCAGAATAGAAGCAATCAAAAAGATTACATACCTTAGAGAAATATACGTTTAGTTTCAGAATTAAAAAAGCTTTCATATTTCTCATGTTATTTAGTGCAACTGTGAGTGCATTGCTATTCGATTATGGCTGAAAAATTTTGATTGCAATAGCTAATACGCAACCAGAAATTGTCTACCTTACCTTGACATAACTACCATGCTAAAAACCAAAACAACCAAACTAATTGCCAGCTTGATTTTTTCTACTGCTAGCTTCTTCACTCTTTTTAGCTTACCCTCGAAAGCTAATAGTGTTGATGATGCTAATACTATAATTAGAGCATCCCGTGTAATCGCAATATGTGACCAACAAATAGCTATTTATAACCAATATGGTTCTCAAAGTCCTGTAGCAACACAATTGGTAGTAGTGAGATGCCAATATGCCCTGAGTCAATGGCAAAATTGTAGTGCTTTAGCAGCAGTCAATTTAAGTGACGGCATTCATTGTAATGAATATTTTATAGAACTTGGAGAAAAAGAGGGTTGGATTTAGGAAAATAATTAACACTCAATCAAGGGCTATTGAGCAGCTTACATAAATTCTCAATTTCTAACTATCGCAGACATATTGAATAAGCAGGGTGGGTGTTTTGCCTACCTTGCTTATGCAGTATCATTTATTCTGAGAAGAGTTAAGTCTTCTGCATTGATATGTAAATTTGTGTAAAAATATCAGCTATATCTAAAAAAAATAATTTATCCTCAATTACATTGGTTATTATTATTGTTTTAATAAGTTCATAACTTCCTCATAGTTAGCAGTGTTATTTTGAATTTGGAAGAGTTGGGCTGCTTTTTGTAAATCTGAAATAGCTTTCTGTTTTTCTCCTCTTTCACGGTAAGCTAATGCTCGATTTTTGTAAGCACTTGCATACAAAGGATTCAGATTAATAGATATTTCGTATTCAGGATTTAGTGTAATGATGCGATTGTATTCATCCAATGCTAAATTCCATTTTTGTTGCTCTACATAAATATTTGCTCGGTTTATGTAAAGCGGAGCTAAATAAGCATTCAATTCAGTAACTCTGTTGAAAGCAGCCAACGATAGGTTACAGTTAATAGCTAGTTGATTGCAATCAGCGTGATTATTTTGGTTTTGCAGAGATAGTGAAATTACTCGGTTGTAGTCATTCAATGCTAACTGGTATTGTTTCTGTTGGTAGTAAACAGATCCCCTGTTATATAGAGCATCTATATGCTCAGAATTTATTTCAATAAATTTATTCAAATCAGGTAGCGCTAAATTCCATTCTTTTTGCTTTATGTAAGCAACTCCTCGATGATAGTAAACATCAATATTCTCTGGATTCTCAGGGTTTTCTAGAATTACTTGAAAAAAATCATTGATGGCTGATGCATAATCCCCTTTTTGTAGGTAAACTTTACCACGATTGTACAAGGCTTTAGTAACTTTATGATTAATTAACCCATCATCAACAAACAAAAAAGGTTTACCTGTTTGAGGGTTCCAACGTATGTTGGGTGCTGAGACATGCAGTAAATTAACAAATTTATTAATTAAATCAGTAAAATCCTGTATAGCTAATTCATAATTTCCCTTTTCTTTATAAAGTGTTCCCCGATTCTCATAAGCTTCATAAAATATGGGATTAAGCTCTATAGCTTTGGTATAATCTGCTAAGGCTTCATTCCAATCCTGTTGACTTAAATCTGCGTTAAGAAGCCGTTGCATATCTTCATTTACAAGTCCTCGATTGTTGTAAAATGCTGCGTGAGGAGCAATTTCAATTGCTTTTGTCAGGGCTGCTTTTGCTTCTACATATCGTTTTAAACCGCGTAGTACTAAACCTTTATGATTGTATAAATTTGGGTTGTTTTGTTGTATTTCAATTGCCTGGTTTATTGCTTGCAATGCCTTATCGAGTTCGTTTAACTCCCGATAGAGGACACTCTGCATAAGGAAAGCAGGAAAATACTTATGATTATGGAAAGCTGCTTTCTCAAATGCAGCAACAGCATCTTGATATTTATCTTTCCCTTGTGAAAGTAAGGCTAAACCTTTGCCATAATAAGCTAAGTAGGTATGAGATGATCTAACTTTACTCGCTTCATCAAAGGTTTTTACTGCCTCTTCATAGCGAGCCAAGCGCCATAATTGATTTCCCTTTTCTAGTAGATAAATATCATCTGCATTTCCTGGAATAAAATTGGCTGATAAAAAAGCTTGTTCAATAGAGTTAACTTGCTCTAGATTAAGTGGAGGAGTACCGCTGAGTACGCTAGGTGATACCTTTAGCGATTCCACGCGAAATTTTTCTTCTAACTCTAGAAAGGTACTTATAGGAACGCCTAAGCTATAACCTGTCTGTATTCCACCATTATTAATATTAGAACCCTCTACTTTTTCCGACTCAGCGCGTCCGTGAATACCAATGACATTTCCACCAGAGTCTAACACTGGTCCACCACTCATACCACCATAGGTTATGCTGGTGTAAACTAACTCATATCCTCCTGCTAAAGTATTCGCACTTGTTACTACTATAGGTTGACGTATATAAAATATCTGTCTACCTACATTAGGCATAGAGGAGGGTAAGCCGCCTCGTCCTGAGCGTTCACGGCGGTCTTCTGCATATCGTCGTAATTGTTCTCTCTGTAATTGTTCAAAGCGTAGTCTTGTTTCCTGCGAGATTGTATCCTCTGAAGTAATCTCCCATCCTACCTGTCTTTTATTAACAATAAAGTCAACCTCCTGAGTTTGTAGTAACCCTCTTTCTTTACTATAAATTCGCCCTATCGTAAATTTCCAAGGATAATTATTCCCTAATTTTGGATATCCGGCGGTAAAAATATAGGCATTATCATTCGGGTTATAATCTGCCAAAGTTGCTACTTCATAATCATTATCGCTATTAAACTTGACTATCGCTAAGTCAACGCTTCCACTAGTTTTAATTGTGCTGTTATCTACTCTATATGAACTTCCATCTGAAGTGTAAATTTTATATTCCGAATTTATACATGGCTTCTTATCATCTTCTCGACAAATGACATGGGCTGCTGTTAAAACAGTGTAAGTACTTCCCTCTCTAGCAATAATTACACCCGAACCATTTGAAAGGTTTTGACCATTATCAATTCGGACTGTAATTTTTTTAGCTTTTTCTTCTAATTCCCCTAACCATCCTGTTAGTTTAATTGACGGTATACTAGCATTGGTTACTGGTGAAGGTAGACGATACTCTTTGAGTATGTCTGGATTAATCAATGCCAAAACAGTTGAGATGGGAATTCCCCAACTCGACGAACTTCTCATTTCCTTTAATTCTTCATCGCTTGGCAGCGAACCATCTTGATAGATATAATCTATATTTGAAGTACTCCTACCATTAATACCAATAAATTTTCGTTGATAGTTGATAATCGCTCCACCACTCATTCCCGATTCGATGTTGCTGGTGTAGCCGATTTCATATCCTTCTTTTAAAGGATTAGCAGTCGCTCGCAAACGATAGCTGCCTGTTTCTTCTCTATCAGCAGAAGTCGCTGCTATCACGTAAACTCCATCTTCTGGCAAGGTGGTCACTATTTGAGCATTAAAATCACCCGGTTCTCTGTCGTCGTTTTTGGCGATTTCCTTTCCTTGACCTTGAGAAGATATTTGTTGATATAAAACTAAAGCTGGATTGATTTTCTGGCTAGTCATTTCAATAACTACTTTTTGACCGGCTCGACCCTGAAATTGATAAAACTTACTAAAGCTGCCAGCAAAGCTACTATTTCCTAGAGTGCGATCGCCTTTAGTTAAACTGCCATCAATGACTTGACCATTGAGGGAGATGCTAATAATTGGTGGTGGTTCTGCTGGTTTAGGTATGATAGAAACAGCAGAAACTTGCTTTTGTTGTACAGCCGTTTGTGCCAAAACACGGTCTGAGTGAGATATTTTCTGTCCTGCACCCACTAGTAATTGTTCAGCGACATTCATACCTGCTACTGTAAATACAGTACATAGTGTCAAAGTCCCAAATCGTAAAAATCCTTTTCTATTCATGGTTTTATATTCAGGTGATAAATTTTTCGTTGAAAGTCAATACGTGACTCAAAAGCGGGTCGGTCGCAAAAACGAAATGCCTAAAAAAGCGTTTTTTAAATGACACTATAAATAATCATCTCTAATTACGTAAAAATACTTAAATAGTTTTACGTTTTATTCATATTTGTGTGGCTGGTGCAGTGATATACGATGGTTTCTAATCCCTAGTTGCTTTGGTGCGTTCATTGGTAATACACCTCAAATTCCCTTCTAATGATAGGATTACGGCTTGAGATGAGTGTTTTTACGCAGGTAGTTGATTTGTGTGTGAAATTTTCGATGGAGAACGGGGTAATGTGTTGGACAGCCAGCCAAATGAACCTAACCCTGCGATTTGTGATGCGTTCGTCTAAGTCTTTGGTAAATCCTAAATAATGCTGTGCAGGTCGATTCGGATTAATTGGTTTGTTAAAGTACAACAAATAAACGTACATAGCAGATGATTAGTGTTCACCTGCTATGTCTGCGTAAGCAGACTTGAGTTTTGATCAAAGGGATTGGGGAACTTGATGCCCTCTCTAGGTATAGAGTTGGGCTGCTGCGGTAAAAGCTAGACTACCTCTATTTTTGGCGTTCGCGTAGCGTTCCGAAGGAAAGATATTGATTTTTGTAACAAACTTGCTGATCTGCGTAAAAATAACAGTTTGCTGTCGATACCCAAATAGAAGTTGATCTGTGAAAACATCTCTAGAAATTATGCGTTAGCGTTCGCGCAGCGTTCCGTTCGCGTAGCGTCTCCGATAGGAGAAGGAAAGCTTACCGTTCGCGCAGCGTCTCCGACAGGAGAAGAGAAGGTATCGCAAGCAAAGTAGCAATCAATATAAAGTTTTGTAACAGGCGTACTCGTCTGCGTAAAAACTACGGACTCCTGACGAAACCCAAACAGAAGCAAACAAGTAGTTCACCTGTTGACAACATGAATGTATTGAGACGAGGACATGGAACAATGATCGAACACAGTCGATTGACTAAAGCTGTTACTGGATGTGCGTTGGCGCAGCCTGCCGCAGGTATCGCTCTAACTTACAGCATCAGTATGACTTGACCAAGGCTAGCTGAAAGTCATGTTTTCGGCTTTTGTGATTCCTTCTATCTCACTCATGCTTGC
>CAXUOL010000052.1:0-17926 GCA_964252435.1 uncultured Nostoc sp. | reverse complement strand
CTCTTAACTCCTAACTCAGCACGGGCTAAACGCCCCGCTTCCGCTAACAGCACTCCCAATGCCCAATACCCTATCAGAGCATAACGGGAGCGTGAGAACCCCTACTCTTTAGAGAGGGGATGAAACGCGACCCGCAGGACTTTAGTCCGGCGTTTCTCCTATTTCCCTCGCTGATTTTCAATATACTTCTTAACTACCTCAGTGCTGACTTGACCTGTTGACGCTACAAAATAGGACGGTGTCCACAAAGCGGGTAGTTTTATTTAATTCTGGAAATTCTTTTCTTAAATGATGTGATGCCCTGCCTTTTACCCATCTAGCTACATCTGCGGGTGATTCATGAGTAGGGGTGTTGACAAATAGATGGTTAGAGTCGAACGAGTAGTCACCTACCCGAACTCTCCTTCAAAACCGGACGTGAGACTTTCACCTCATCCGGCTCCTCGTTTGTTTGGCACTTGTCATGTGTACCGCTTTCCAATGTTTCAGGATTAGGGGATGGGTTGATAAGAATCATCACTTCTCATTTCCCATACTTCTGGTTCCCATTTGGCGTGAATAGTATCGTGGCAATGTCTATGTGCAGCCTTCAAATTAGTTCTTTTGTTATTGTTGTGGTTTCCATCCACATGATGAATTTCAATCAAACTTTCTGAAGTAAAGTACATATTGCAGTGAGAGCATTTCCCTTTTTGTGATTTCAGGAGGTCTGCTAATAAGGGCATTGTACCAAGGTACTCCCCTCTTCTCTTGCTCCAATAAACCCAGTCTCCGTCATAGGGAGTTTTATCTCCTCGCACTTTTACGTGCCTAGTAATTGGTGTGGCATCATGCCGCTTGAGTTCTTGTCCATCATTAGACGCAAACACCCAATTCCTAGTACCGCTCTTTTTCCATTCGGCGGCGGCAGCTTTTTTGCTGCGGTGACGTTTGTCTGCCCATCCAAAAAGCTGATGAAAGGTGACGAATTCAGCCATTTCAAATGTGTCTTGGCTGCACACAGTTTTGTAGTAATTACACCATCCTGTAATGACTGGATTAAGTCTGGCAATTAACGCCTCTTTAGGGGCGTTTTTATGCTGTTCGATGATGTTCCCCACTTTATTAGTGTGTTCTTTCAAAGCTTTCTTTATCAAAGTTTTTTGAAGCCTGCGAACTGCACGATGGTCTCCACGCTGTGCGGCTTTGAATATGCGCTTTTGCAACTTAAAGACAACCCGTTCGATGTTACGCCACGGGATGTTCTTCCATTCCACAGTAGTTTCTAAAGACTCTGTATTAGACTTATTCATTGCTACTTAAACCTATTCTTTCCAAACAATCGTGAATCCGTCAGCATATCCTCACCATTACGTGAGGCATTGGCTTCTGATTCAATCCTGCCCCCATATACCTTGTAGCTAGCAACCTACTAGAAAATCGACCGTTTCTAGAGATATATAGGGGTTAATTCGTTCCTAATGACCATTGATTGAACTGTTAGGGCAATGCTCTCTGCCGGGTTTTATTTGAGGTGCAGTCTAATCGCCACATTAACGTTAGACCTTTATCCTTGCCCATTTTGGGTCTCCCAGTGTTAATCCAGAAGGACATCAACCTAATTTCACTGGTTGCCTGTTACGGCAGTTAATAGCATTTTCGCTTACGCTACCCATGAGTTCTTGCTAGAAGGGATTTCAGGATAGGTCCCCCAATTACCTCCACTTGACTTCCCCGCTTTATCATTTGGTTTGCTACACCAAATAATAGGGAAAGCGCTTTCAACTCTGCACCTTGAGTGGTGGGGCTTTCACCCACATGGTCATTAAGTTGTCAGGGTTCTGTTCAGCCGATACGAAAGGCTGTAACTCCTGCTAGGCACACACTTAAGGCTCAATAGCCTTTCGTTTTCGCCTAAACGAATCGCACAATATGATTAGGCATTATTTCCAAAGCAATAAGTTTCCATCCGTGTTCGGTTACTAACTCAAAAATAATTTCTTGTAATCGCCTTGCTACGTCTTTTACTAATACTGGTCTACGACGTTTTGGGACAAACACGAAATGGTAATTAATTGATGATACGGAATTTTCAGTACGCCTGTACTCGTAATCATATGAAGATAATTTAGCCATATTTTTACGGAATATTGTTGCTAGATGCTGTAGTAACAATTATAATAAACAACAGAAAGTGATGACAAATTGTACAGAACAATACCGCTAAAAGCAAAATTTACGGATGAAGAAAAAGCTTTTTGGATTAACCAATGTGAACACGCCAATAGCTTGATTAATTGCGCCATATATGCAACAAAACAAGCTCATTATGCAAGTTTGCAGGAATCTGATAATGCTTTTACTACTTATTGGCATGGTGATGAATTGCGTTATGGGTGGAAAACATACCACTGTAAAACAAGCTACCCAGAACTAGACAAAATCCTGAAAGACAATCCTCACTACAAAGCAATGGCAGCCCAGTCTGCACAACAAACTTTAAAGTCTGTGGGAGAGTCGATAACCAGTTACAACGGATTGGTTAAAGCTTATTATCGGAGTGAAGTTGATAAACCTTCACTGCCAAAATATAGAAAACGTGGTGGTCTGGCTGCGGTTACGTTTCCCCGTCAGGCTCTTACTTGGAAAAACGGTTGTTTTTATCCGTCAATTAGCAAAGAGACAAAACCACATTTGCTAACTGAAGTAACCTTACAATTACCCGATTTTATTGATTTTGATTGGGTTAAAGAGGTTACTGTTAGACCTTATTTAGGAGAATTATGGATTGATTGGGTTATTGATGACGGCAAGCAACCAATTGATGTTAACCCCAATCTTGATTACAACCAAGCATGGTCATTTGATCACGGAGGGACAAATTGGCTAACAGGTGTTTCAACTCGTGGTAAAAGTTTGATTATCGATGGTTGTAAGCTTAAATCAATGAATCAAGGTTATTGTCGTCTAGTTGCCAAGTACAAACAAGGAAAGTCTGATTTTTATTGGGACAGCAACCTTGACCGTGTACAGCGCAAACGCAATAATCAGACGCGTGATGCTGTTAACAAAGCCGCCAGATTCATCATTAATCAATGCCTCAATGACCGTGTTGGTAATCTAGTTATTGGTTGGAATGACGGTCAAAAGAATGGTTCTAATATGGGCAAACGTGGTAATCAAAACTTTGTGGTCATTCCTACAGGAAGATTGATTGAGCGTCTTAAACAACTTTGTCCAGAGTACGGAATACAGTTAACAATCACTGAGGAAGCATATACTTCAAAAGCGTCTTACCTAGATGGCGACAGCCTCCACAAACATGGTGAAAAACCCAACGGATGGAAACCGTCAGGACAAAGGGTAAAGCGTGGAATGTATAAAAGTCGTGATGGTCACGTCATTAATGCAGACTGCAACGGCGCGGCTAATATTGCCAGAAAAGTAGCCACACAGCTAGGGTTAAATCTAGTCGAGGTGGGTAGGGGAGCATTGACACTCCCAAGACGAGTTGATTTGTTTGCGGGATTAACCAAATCATATCGTAAAAGAAGTGAAGCCTCGTGTCTTCAAACCGAGGCGTAACATCCTTTTAGAATCCCCCGTGTTTCTAACCGGGGGAGATGTCAATCTCCAATCGAATTATTGCCAAAAACTGTCTCATCATCGACATCATCATCATCTAAATCTACTGACAAAATTGCACCTTCACAGCTTTCAATTAATCCGATCGCAGGGGTTTTGTTCCAATTAACGTTTGTGTTTGGTGTGATTTTCACGGTATTTAAGAAGAGCTGCTGCGATGCGTGCGGCGGTAAACTACGCAAATGTTTCAGTTTTTGAAACAACTCTTTAGATAATAAAGCACCATTATCAGCAGCCAATTTTTTGTCAGTCGCAGCAAGGATGGCATCAAATAAGCAAGCGTTGGTGAGATTGGCAGAATTAAGATTTGTCCCCATCAGGTTTGCCTGTTGCAAGTTTGCGCCTGTGAGATTTGCCTGTTGTAGATTCGCACCTCCAAGGTTTGCGTTTTGTAAGTTCGCGCCTGCGAGGTTTGCTTGTTGCAAATTGGCTCCAGCCAAATTCGCCCCTGTTAACTCCGCATTAGATAAATTTGTTTGCTCAAGATTTACCCCAGTTAATATCACTTGCGATAAAGAGGCGCCCGATAAATTGAGTCCAGACAGAGACTTAATTCGGCTTGCGAAGGCACTTTTATGTAAAACCGTTGTCCTAGCAATTAGCACACTCAGCACTTCTGGATTGAATTCTGTCAAATTGACTGGATTCCCACAAGGCCAAAATGGAACTTTTGTTTCTCGGTAGCAAGCACAAAGCAATAAAAATACATTCAGTCCCACCGCAGCGTTTACCTGTTCAACATTCACAAGGTTTTGCAGTGCGTGAAAATTAGTTAAAGCGTTGTGGGCTATGCCTTCATCTAACCAACGTCCTTGACAGTAAGCACGCCAGAAAGATAAAAGACGTTGAAACAAAACTTCAAACGAAAATTTGTGCTTTTGCTGGCGGCGTAATCCAGCGATCGCAAGTTCTTCTATTTCTTGGCTAAGTATCCCATAACCTAGTAAATTATAAATATTCTGGGCTACGCTACTGGGAGAATCAAGTGCAAAAGTGGGCGTACCATAAGCTTCATCTTGGTACTGAGTCAGAAGTTTAAGTTGGACAGCAATAGCATCTGCACAAAGAGATTCTCCTAACTTGAAATGCGAAAACTCAATTAAACTACTTTTCGCTGCGCTTTCACCTGAGCTTTCTACATCCGAAATTTTAAAATAAAACGCTGGTAAAGTATTAAATTCACCAGCTAGATTAATTTGATGACGTTGCGAGTGTAAAATTTTGAGAGCGATCGCTTGCATCTGTTCAAGTAAATCTTGAGGATGACAACCGGCAAGTAAATTAGCGATCGCTTCTGGAGTCCGCTGGATATGAGCCGTACCCGAACGCAGTAGCATTGTTTTGATCCCACCACTTAGCGGATAACCCAACAACCATCGACTCAGGCGATGATGAATTTCCGATAACAGAAAAGACTTTTGGGTATTAGCAGCTAACTGTAATAGTTCATCATCTAGCAATCCCTCGCGGTGCAAGATGCCCAACAAATGCAGCATTAGGGGTTGACGGACAAGGGCAGATAATTCTCTTAACTTTGATTGGCTGGCAAATAACCCTGCCTGTCTTAAAAATGTAAAGAAATTTTGAGTAATGGGTAATGATTGCACTTTTGCCCACTGTTGAAACCATTGTTTGAGTTCGTCCACATCCAACGGCTGAATAATAATTCGCCTCAACAATAGCGGTACTTCCGAGACAATTTCTGGTAACGTCTTTGACCGACTTGTCAACACAATTTTGTGGTGTTGCTGAGATTGAAAGTTCAGTAATTGCTGAATAAAAATTGCTTGTGCCCTGATACCCCAAGCCGAACGGGGCAATTCATCCAAACCATCCAGCAGCAACAGACAAGGGAGATTTTCTTGCTCTAACCAAGTTGAAAGATTAACACCAAAGGCAGAATTTAGAGTTTCAATTAGAGTTTTACCGTATTTTACATCTCGTAACCTAATTACTATCGGCATCCAAGTAGGGTATAATTCTTGTGCTACCTGTGCTGCCCAAAGTTGGCAAAAACTAGTTTTTCCATAGCCAGGTTCCGACTCAATAACAGCGATCGTTTCTAAATCAGTTAGCTGTTGCTGTGCCCATGTTTTTAAATCAACTGGTTTAATAGTTTTTTTATCTTGCTCAGAAATATTTTCCTCTATTGGTAAGCCTTTTTGTGGCACATAGATATCCTTAAGAGCAAAGGATTCCATCAGCAAAGGGATACTGAGGTTTTTAATCAAACTTGCACGGTAATGTTCTCGGTGCAAATCAATTTTCTCACCGACTGTAGAACCAACTTCTGGGGTAATGAAACCAGGAGATAATGAAATCCCCAAACGGAAAAATTTTTGCAGTTGGGCTAAAGGTGCAGCATTCTCGGTGACGACTACCAATATGTTACCAGGAAGTGAGTTGACTAAACGCTGTGTTAGAAGTTTCGCTTCCGCTTCCTCTGCACCATTGGCAACTAACCAAGCGATAGCAGCGTTATTTATTTGTTGCACCAGTAATGAATCTACAACCGAAGATAGTGCTTGTTCAGCTTGAGTATCAGTCAATTTACCTGGGCTGAGAGTTTTCAGCAATCCTTGTAGTTGCGGATCTTGGAGGATGAATTTACCAACGTCCTCTTTAAGTATGTGTGCTTGTATGGGTATAATTGCCCGGTCTAACCACGGTTTTTGTAGGCTTGCTTCTTGCTCTAGAATTGCTTGCAAAGCTTGGAGATAGGCAATTTGAAACGCTAGCCACGTGCCTTCGTTACGTTTTAACGGTTTTTTTTGGCTGAGGCTACGCAACAGTTTTTCTGTCAACTGGGAAATGACACTGATTTCTTCCCAAACAATACTTAAGGGCAGTTCTAAAACCTCTACCAAGGTACAGATATCAAAAGGCATGAGGCTTTTGAGTTCCATATCCTGAACAATATGGTAGGCAATACCTGCCAATTGCCCCTCAGAAAACCCTCTGATTTGATTGATTGCGATATGGCGTTCTGCCAACCAGTGCCGAATACTCAGGTTCATTTAATCACACAGTGAAGGCTGTTTATGGCAATTATGATCGATTTATCAGTTTGCGAAAACAGGTGACAATGGGGAAGACAAAGTTTTGTATCAAAGTTGTTTTCTGATTGGTAAAAAACAGTGCCGATCTAATTGAGTGGATTATGAGCGATCGCCCTCTAAAATTATTGTTAATCGACCAAGACCCGATTTTTCGTCTGGGATTACGAGTAGCTCTAGAAGCGATTCCTAACCTAGAAGCGATCGCAGTTGTAGAAACTGATACCATTGCCTTGCAGATTCTAGCAGAAATTGCCGAAAAAGACCCTAACCAGGTAAATTTGGTAGTTTTAGAAATCGGTAATGGTCGCTCTACCATCAGTCAACAGCTAGGCTTACAATTCTGTCGGCAACTCAAAGCCTTATATCCCAACCTACCAATCCTGCTCCTGAGTTCTATTCAAGAACAAGGACTGCTATTAGCGGTGAAATCTGTTGGTGTAAATGGCTACTGCCTCAAAGGTACACCACTTCCTGAGTTAGTCGCCGCCATGCAAGAAGTTGCAGATGGTGGCTCCTATTGGTTCCAGGACACGCAAGCAATAATAACTCCTAACTCCTGTACAGACGCGATTAATCGCGTCTCTACTCCTAACTCCCCACTCCCTTTCTCTAAACTGCGAAATAATTTACGTTTGTCAGGAATTGCTAACATTGACGCTACCTTAGCCACAGTAACAGCACAATTACAAGTTCCTGGACTACCAGTACTAGATCGAGCAATTCTAGCTGGACAGCGGCGAGAACTGCTAGCGGCTCGTTGGTTGCTAAATCGGTTGTTGGTTTCACCACAAGAAAGGCAAGAGGAACAAATTCCGGTTGCTGATGAGCCGCCTTTGAGTCCTTCATTAAGTAATGCTATTCAACAAAGGCAAACCGTATCACCTTTACTTAGTCCGGGAACCCTACAATCTGCCTTGTTTACATCTTGCGTTACTAAGCTTCAATTTCCTTTAAGAAATGTCACAGATATACCTTTAGAAATTGATATCTTTCGTGAAGATAAAAAACGGGAATTACTTTATCTGATCCTACAAAAATTGGCTGAACAGTTGGATGAACTGCGTGCTTCTCAAATAGAGATAAATCAATTATATGAACTAAAAAGTACCTTGATACGTGATTTATGGCAAGTAGCAATTATAGATTTTTTTGGGAAATTTTCTCGGATAAAAGTAGTTAATCAAAATATAGAAATTGTTAATCTATTGCTACAAAATACAGAGGTTGTGCAAAGAGATATTCTCAATAAAATTCCGCTAATTTGTGAGTTGTATTCTTATCTCTTATTTCAAACAGAATTGAATATTGATAATAGCTCCTATCCAGTAGTTAGTGCTGAAGCCAAGTCCCAAGCATTGACGATTTTAGAGAACTTGTTGATTCAGGTAGCGAATGGAGTAGTGCAACCACTGTTAAATTATTTAGCAGATGTAGAAGAAATTAAGCAAAACTTTTATGGGCGCCAATTGATTTCTACAAGAGAAATTGAACGGTTTAGAAATGATTTATCGTGGAAATATAGATTAAAAAAGTATATAAACGAGCCAAAAGCAGTTTTTGAAAGTCGCTATGAACTATTTGTAATTGTGCCTCGTGGCATTGCCAATACTTCAGTTTATGCTCCTCGAAATCAAGAGTTAGTAAAACTTTCTAATATTCCTTTAATAGTGACATTGCTCCTAGAATTTAGTGATGCGATCGCACCGCGTTTAAAGTCGCTAGTAGCTTTTTTAGGTAGCGGTATAGTTTTTATCCTTACCCAAATAATTGGCAGAGGTTTAGGTTTAATCGGTCGTGGTATTCTTCAAGGTATTGGTAGCGTTTCGTCAGTAGAAAAGAACTTGAGACGAAATAGCGATCGACCTAAGTAAAGGAGCAGGGGGGATGAAGGAGACAAGGCGACAAGGGAAATAACTTAATGACCAATGACCAATGACAAATGACAAATGACAAATGACAAATGATTTTATTGGGCTAGCAATTTCTTATGTTTACGCTATGAGTCTGCTTCTGATTGGCGAAGGATTGCGTAAGCTGTTTGCTGTGAAACCAGATTTGACTCGCAAAGTAATCCATATTGGTGCAGGGATGTGGGCTTTCGGCGTCCTGCTACTGTTTAGGAACTGGGAAATCGGAATTATACCTTTTGCTACCTTTATCGGACTTAATTACTTGTTTTACCGCTACCGAATCATCGGCGCAATGGATACCCAGGATAGCTCACCCGGTACAGTTTATTTTGCTATCTCAGTGACACTGCTGTTCGGGCTACTGTGGCGACCAGAGGGACCAGTAGATAGCGCTCCAATTGCTGTAGCAGGGATAATGGCGATGACCTGGGGTGATGCACTAGCAGCATTAATTGGTAAACGTTTTGGGCAGCATAAATACCAAGTGGGAAATTCTGTACGTTCCTGGGAAGGTTCAGCAGCAATGTTTATAGCGAGTACAGTAGTGATTTTCTTGGTGCTGTTACTGCTACCTGGTTCGTCGCTGAGTCCCCTAGCAACGCCTTTAAGCTTAGGATGGGCATTGTTGACGGCGGTGGTAACTGCTACTTTTGCAACCCTCGCAGAGGCAGTCTCGCCCCACGGCACAGATAACCTCAGCGTACCTCTAACAGCGGCGGGAGTAGTTTGGATTTTCATGCAGGGTTTTTAAGGCACTCCCAATTACCTCGTTTCCAGTCTACGACTAGAATTTCAGCCACTTAATAATATAGATTATCAATAGGACTTACGCAAAAAACCTCTCTAACTCTTATTCCTCTGTGTTCTCTGTGGTTTGATTTTCCGTGACCTGTGCGTAAGTCCTGTCAATAAAAATAGCTATTTCACTGCGATGTCTGCGGCGGGCTGTGACGCTCTCTACGATACGCTCCGCGAATGACAGATCACTAACGCTGCGCTATTGGTATCGCACTATTAAATCGTTGATTTATACCCCTAATTTTTAGCACCTAACTTTGGAGTACTGCTCCTTAATACTACTATTTTAAAGTTGGCAGTGTTCAGAAACACAATATGTTTGTGATCGAGAACACATATTTGTTCATTGAGACAACTATATGATCTTCCCCACATGGACTTACAGCAAGAATACATCTTGTAACTTGATGTCTATCTTCTTTCTGTTAACTCCAGCGATACACCGTTATGCTTCATTTTCTGATTAAGCAGAAATTGTCAAAGCATACCTGAAAGGATTTCCCACAATTAGAAAAAGCCAGAAGCCTGTAAGTATCAATCAAAACTTTAGTTGTGGGTGATTGCCTACTACTAGAGCAAAATTGTGTCGAGATATGTAACACCAGACACAAAGCATCCTTGCTTCAATCTCATGCTTTTAAGCGTGGGATTAAACCAAAGATGCCTTCATACCTCGTACCTTCTGGCTTATGAATGCATTTTTCATCAAAAAACAACCCTAGCAACATAACTAAAATCAATATGAACTTTAAACAATTTGGTGTATTACTGTCTGTATCTACAATTCTTGGAATCAACGTGATTGCGAACAAGGTTTTAGCTGCAGAGCCTAGTATTACTTTTGGAGAAGCAATCGGGTCTGGCGGATGTGTTGTTGACGATCAGCTTGCTGGAGAGGATGGTAGAAGCTTATCGCTCGTCTTGGATAACTTTAATGCATTCAATGGTGGCCGTAAAAAGTGTGTTTTACGTGTTCAAGCTTTTATTCCAAGTGGTTTCATCGTCCAAGATGTACAAGTACTGTACCAAGGAACTACTGAGGTTAATAGCAAGAGTAAAGGTACCAGCTTAAGCAGAACTTATAGCTTTAGTGGTGGTGCTCTTGGTCAAGCCGTAGCTCCCCCTAAAACTACCAAGTTTACATCTGATAAGGCATTTGCGGAGCAAGATCAGATTACTGTTCTAGCTGCTACAGGTTTATGTAGTGGTGGTGGGCAAGGACTATTAGGTATTAATCTGGTTGCACAATCCTCATCAGGAAGTTCTATTTACGTTGATACAGCCGATCTCAATGCTGGGGATGTGAGATTTTATTTTGACCTAAAGCGTTGCTAGTCGTTGCTTTTAGCGATTCTGGGGATAGATGGTGATACACCGCACCAAATTCCAAATTTAGTGGTCTTCAATGAGTGGTGAGTCTAAATCCCCCACTCATTGAATCTACCGAATTTATTCTTCTTTAAGATTAGAAATTTCTGTTGATGGAGAATAAGATGATGTTGAGATTAAGTGATACACGTAATTTTTTCATATTAATGTGCTTGTTTTTTTTCTGTTGTTATGATGCCAATTCATCTAGCACTGCTGCTGCAATAGATAACCAGCCACGATTTTTGGTTAATAAGGGATGTAATATAAGTTTCAATCCGCAAATAAATCAGCTTACACTTCGCGCTCCTATTACTGTAAAGGCACAATCGTCAAGGGCTAGATGTATCGTTAGAATTGATACCTCTAATACACAAAAGCAATTTAGGCTCGTGCCTTTAGCTTTAAAAGGTGTAGTCAAGAAAGCATCAGCAAGAGTAGCTATCACATCATTTTTACTTGGCGATAAACCAACTCCATATCAAATAACATATGGAAGTGCTACAAATTTTGATTTGACCAAGAAAATACTTCCAACTAACTATACAACTACAGGAAAAAGTGTTTTAGGCATTAATTTAGTATTAACAACAACCGGAGGAGAATTAGACTTGACAGAGCTAAAGTTTGCACTTCAACAAAAATAATAAGAGGATGTTTTAAAAGTACCAAAAGGTATAATTTTGCTATTCAGCACGGGGTTAAGTGCAACAAAAAATTAAGGTTTTAGCCATGTACTGAGATGCTTGGCTGTGCTAACTATGAGAGCAAAAGACCCTTTTAAAACATCCTCTAAGCTCAATTTTGAGGGATGCTCCCCAATTCTGATAACGTTGCGTTTGCAATCAAGGTACTGTCAATATTGGCAAAGTCAGTATCCTTGTGAAAGTAGGTAATGATATCAGTACCTTCCTTAAGTTATCATAATGACAACTCCGTGCAAAAGTGCTAATTCCAATTGCGGCAGAAATGGAAGAAGCCTTCTAAAAACTCTTGCAAAGCAATATTGCTATTTAACCTTTGCTTACTCCACTCTCTTGCAGTTCGTTCCAGAATTTCTGAGAAACTGGGATAGGCAGGAGATAAATTTGCTAGATGTTTGACTTTAATTTTTTGTGATATTGCCAAGGCAATCAAATTAATTAATTCTCCAGCTTCTGCCCCCAATATCGAAGCTCCCAAAATTTCGCCGTTGTGTAGCACAATTAATTTACACATACCAGTGGTTTCGTCCCGAAGTTGGGCTGCTGCCACTGTTTTAAAATATTGTCGCAAAACTAAAATTTCATTTTGGCTAAATTGGCGTTTTGCCTGTGCCTCTGTCAAACCCACTTGCGCCAGCATCGGCACAGAAAACATCGCCCAAGGAATGGAGCGATAATCTGCTCTTAACCTGGGGAAAAACAGTGCATTGTTGAGCGCAATTTTTGCTTCATAATTAGCGATATTGGCAAAGTCGTAACCACCAATTACATCACCACAAGCATAAATACGGTGGTTGGTGGTTTGCAGCTTATCATTCACAACTAAGCTATGCCGATGCCATTTCACACCTACTGCTGCCAGATTTAGGGATTCAAGATTCGGCTGTTGTCCAGTCGTCACTAAAATTTCATCAGTTTCAATGGCCTTATCTCCTGCTTGAATCCACTTTTTATTTTCAATTAGCCTTATCTGAGTTACTGGTTTTTCGGTGAAGATACGCACACCTTCGACTTCCAACTGCGCCTGAAGCAATATGGCTATTTCAGGATCTAGATATGGAAGAACATAAGGATGCTTGACTACCAGCGTCACACTGCAACCAAACCTTGCTAAAGTTTGAGCAATTTCAATGCTTTGGGGAATTCCACCGATAATTACCCAATTTTTGGGTAATGTCGCTCCCTGTAAGGATTGCCAAATATTAGAAAGGGTTAGGTAGCCAGTGGCTTGCAATCCTTCAATCTCAGGAATTTCTGGACGCGAACCACTAGCCAACAAATAAGTACGGGCGCGTAGTAGGCGATTGTTAACGGCAAAAGCCAATTGGGGTGAAGATTGAAATTGACCACTGCCAACGATCGCATCGACTCCCTGCGCGGCTAAGATAGCTGGGGAATAATGTTCTTGGAGATTTGAGGCGACGCATTGAGCATACAGCATTGCTTCTTGCCATGCCATAGATATATGGCATTCTTTTGAGGTATCAGTGTGTGTGGCATGAATACCAAAACCAGCTGCATCCTTCAACTTCTGCGCTAGTTTACCAATTTCGCTAAGAGCATGGTGATGAGTAAACCCGTAGTCTACTTTAGGTTGTACCAAGGCAACTGTAGCACGTAGTTGGGTTGCAGCAAGGGCAGCATAGTATCCAGCAAGACTGCCGCCAATAATTACAACATCGTAGTCAACGGTCACGTGAATTTAGATTAGAGTTAGGAATTAGGAGTTAGGAGTTAGGAATTAGCAGTTAGGAGTTAGGAGTTAGGAGTTAGGAATTAGCAGTTAATAATTAAAACCTTTTTTAACTTATAACTTATAACTCCTAACTTATAACTTATAACTTATAACTCCTAACTTATAACTTATAACTCCTAACTTATAACTCCTAACTCTCTTTTAGCGCTGTTAGTAAGCGTTGGTTATCGGACTTTTCACGTACAGCAACCCGAAAAAAGCGATCGCCTAGTTCTTTAAAGCTAAGGCAATCGCGGATTAAAATCTGGTGATACTTGAGTAATTGTTGCTGTAACTGGGAAGTAGATTCTTGGGACTCAACCAGTAAAAAGTTAGCAGCACTTGCTTGGGGTTGCAATCCTGGGATTTCATTTAAACCCTGAAACAGTTGGTTTCGTGCAGGTGGTAGCCATGCCCAAGTTTGCTGCTGAAACTCCGTATCCTGGAGTGCTGCAATTGCCGCCGCTACCGCTAGCGTGTTTACAGGCCAAGGATCGCGCCATAGCTGCCATTTAGCTAGGCAGTCAGGATGTGCGATCGCATAACCCAATCGCAGTCCTGGGAGACTGTAAAATTTGGTCAGCGATCGCAATACTACTAAATTTGGATATTCCTGCACCACCGGAATCAGGCTTTGTTCCTCATTGGGCAGCACAAAATCCATAAATGCTTCATCCACCACAACCAAAGCAAATTGTTCTAGGTAGGGCACAATAGACTCCCGCGAAAAGAGCTTTCCGGTTGGGTTGTGGGGGTTATTCAGCAATAGTCCACAGTGAGTGCTGAGTGCTGAGTGCTGAGTGCTGAGTAAAATTAGTAACTCAGCACTCGGCGCTCGTCGCTCAGAACTAATCAGGGGACACTCCAGCACATTAGCGTTGTATGCTGCCAAAGTTCGGTAGTAGTCGCCAAAGGCTGGAGTGATTAAAATTGTCGCGGCTAATTGAGCTAATTCCCTACCAATTAAAGTGAGTAATTCTGCGGAGCCGTTACCCGGCAGAATCCACTCAGACGGCAATTGATGGAAGTGACTGAGAGCTAGTCTCAGTTCACTATAATTTGGGTCTGGATAGTGCTTAAGATTACCAACTTGGGACTTAATAGCAGCGATCGCGCTATTCGGAGGCCCCAACGGGCTGATGCTAGCAGAAAAATCCAGAATAGCATCAGGGGGACAGCCAGCCAGTGCTGCTGCCCAGGCTAAATTTCCCCCGTGTGCAGGTTGCCGCATTAAAAAAGGGTTCCCGAAGACAGAACCTATGATTTTGGGGGTGCTACCTTTTCTCTAAACAGTTTTCCTGCCGAGAAGGCAGGAACCCTCGTCGCTGGAATTTCCATTTTTTCATTTGTTTTCGGGTTGCGACCTTCACGGGCTTTACGTTCCCGTGATTCAAATGAGCCAAATCCCACCAACGTTACCTTATCACCAGAGGAAACTGCTTCAATAATCGTTTCCAAAGCGGCAGTTAACACTGCATCCGCTTGTTTCTTGGTAACACTAGCCTTTTCAGCTACGGCATCAACTAATTCACCTTTGTTCATGTCAAACTCCTGAAGGTTTACTTGAGATTTCAGTACGGATACAGATTAATACATCAGTACTGAAATCTTTGTTCGCGGAAATACAAAAATCAGCCTTTGGGAGTATTTTTACTCAAAACGGCTGTACATCCCATCGGCTCGACTTTTCAATGAATCATTCTAAGGTGTTGTAGCCTGATGTGGATAGATGAAACCATTAATTTATATAGATTTCAGGATTTTTTGTAATTTTAAGGTACTTCTTTCACTAAAAACTACCCCAAAAGTAGGAAAAAATACTTAGTAAATCCCGCAATTGCAAAGAAAACAGGGGAGTGGGGAGGTGGGAGATGGTCAATGTTTGTTGGCATTCATTACCGATGTTGAAGAGTTATTGCTGAGATTAAGCAATTTTTATGGAAATTGAAGGCTCAGGTTCTTGATTTCTCTAAAAAGTCGGGGATTTTGCTCACTTTTCATTTCATCTGGAAAATCCAACGTAAAAATTAACCCCTTAACAAGCTTTTTTTGTAGGGAAGGGATAAAAATTAAAGCTTTTCTTCTACAAGGCTATCCATTAGTCACATCTTTCTTAACATTTGTGGGGCGATCGCTGCGACAACTTCTTCTGGTGCGTCCGTTACGCCTCTAATTGTCTCCATATACTTTGGGATTATTTATTTTTTGCAAGTCCCTTATAAGAAAAATGCCGGAGTGAGTCAATCGTTAACAGAAATTTTCTGTTGCACCCAAGCCCGAAAAGCACGGGTAGTAGCAATTTCCCCATTCTTTTTAGCTTCTTGGATAAATTGAGGAATCTCCTTCACTGACACAGGCTCAAAAGTAGGACTGGTTTGGACTTCTGAGTATTGCCCACTTGCAAGTGTGTAAACTCGCAACACACTGCCGTTATAACGCCAAAATTCAGGGACTCCCATCGCAGCATAAAGCCTTAGCTTGTCTATTGCAGACCTGGAATATTCCACTTCCAGCACAAGGTCAGGGGGCGGGTTGGTGGCGAGGTCAATATTTTCTTTATCTCGAACTAATGCTTCATTTTGGATGTAGTAGCTACTATCTGGCTCGGCTCCCCGCTGCAAATCATCCCGCGTTAAAGTTAATGAACCAGCGCGTCTAATTTCCCAACCCAACTCTTCGCACAGCACCCCAACAAAACCTTCAATTACACGGTTTGAGTTCTCGTGCGGCATTTGTGGGGTCATAATTTCTACGGTTCCATTGTCATAAGCCAGTCGGGAGTTACGATCTGAACCCATTTCAGACAGCATGGTTTTAAAAGTATGCCATCTGATGTTGTGGAGTAAAACCCTATTTTCTGCGGATGTTGTTATTGCCACCATAGTTTAGTTCTCCGCAACAAACCTTTTCCAGTACTGTACCCCTTACTTAATATTACAGTTAAGGTTGAATGTGAATCGAGCCAAGGCAAAGAAGCGGTATGACCGAAACGACTACTAGGGGCGATAAATTATGACTCAATCCATACCCAAACTAGTAACCTTTGAAGATTTTGCAGCGTGGCGGCCCGAAGGGGGAAGATACGAATTACATGATGGCGTGATTGTTGAAATGGCACAACCAGTGGGAGACCATGAAGATGTTGTTGGTTTTATAGCAAGAAAACTAACAGTAGAATTTGACCGATTAAATTTACCTTATATAATCCCCAAAACTGCACTGGTAAAACCAATTAATTCGGAATCTGCCTATTCTCCAGATGTGCTATTACTGAATCGCCCTAATTTAGTGAATGAACCGCTATGGAAAAAAGAATCAACTGTAAGCCTTGCAGCATCAATTCCTTTAGTAATTGAGGTAGTTAGTACCAACTGGGATGATGACTACTACACAAAACAGGGTAAGTATGAGGGTATTGGAATTCCTGAATACTGGGTTGTAGATTATCTCGGTCTAGGCGCTAAAAAGTTCACTGGCAATCCTAAACAGCCTACTATATCTATTTATCAATTAATCGATGGTGAATACCAAGTTACTCAATTTAGAGGCAGCGCTAACATAGTCTCGCCTACTTTCCCGGAATTGAATTTAACCGCCGAACAGATTTTTCAAGCTGGAGGTCTACCAACGTAGCTACAACCCCACTTGCTGTTTTACACTACTAAAAAATGTCAGTTACAGAGGCGTGAATATGAAAATTAAAGAACAACTTATCGAAGAAATTGAATCAGCACCAGATGCACTTTTGACTGAAACACTTAATTTTTTACGTTTTTTGAAAACAAAGGAAACCCAAGTGCAACCAACACAACATCTAGTAGAATCTGCTAGTTATACTACTGTTCATTCCACAGGAAGCTCACTTCTAGAACATTTGAAAACTATAGGTACTTGGGAAGGTGATGACTTAGAGGAGTGTCTGAAGCTAGTAATTGCTAGCCGTGGTCAAGCAGAGTTTAATGAAGATAATCCTTTTGAATAATGTACCTACTCGATACAAATCACTGTAGTCTAGCTATTTTAGGTAATGTCAATATATTAAGTCGTCTTGCTGAGATTGAAAACAGTCTAGTTTCAAGTTGACACCAATGGGCAGTGCCGTGCCCCTACGGGTGTACCTCACGTAAACGAGAAGCGCTATAACTCTTGTTCTGAACTCATTAATATTCACCCACTACTGTTACTTCTATTTTAATTGGGTAGTTTTATTCTAGAATGACATTTAAACTTAAACCTACTTATAAAAAAGAAGATACCCGGCTTCTTTAAGAAGTCGGGTATCTGAGCCTTTGCCAAAGTTAACTCACCTGCTTATCATCTTTATTACCTACCAGGAACCTTCAACCCACGGCGCTCAAGGATTTGCCGCACTTCTGGGCTGGGGTTGTAGTTATAGCCGTAGGAGGAGTTCTCAGAGTCGTCCATGATTTGAGGTGTGAGCAACACAATTACCTCTTGACGCTGGTTCTGTCGGTTTGTACTTCTAAATAACGAACCAATCAGTGGAAGATCGCCTAAGATAGGAATTTTGGTGACAGCTGTCCGGTCTTGGTCTTGAATTATACCACTCAGGACTAGTGTCTGACCATCTCGTAAGCGAATTAAGCCAGAAGTAAGAGAGCGCTCAGACACTAAAATAATTTGTCCATTTCCTGTATCTTGTGAGCCGGAAGGAGCGCTGACAGTAGGAGCAACCGATAGAGAAACGAACCCATTATCGTCAATCCG
>CAXUOL010000051.1:0-18233 GCA_964252435.1 uncultured Nostoc sp. | reverse complement strand
AGTGGCGCGAAATAATCCAAATTTTATGAGGAAGGTGAAAACCTCGCCCCTTGTGAGCGACCTGTTCATCCCTTTCCCCTTTCCCCTTTAACCTTTTCCCTTTTATTTAGGATTGGTATGCTACAACTTTATTTGCTTTCCTGCATATTTCTGACTAGTTTAGTCACTAGCTTTCTGGGAGTAAATCTTACAGATTCAGCGAGTAGCTTGTTTTTAATTCCAGGAACAACAACAGTTTTGTTTTCAAATAGACCACGATAGCCGATTTGGGCTACTGTTTCCGCAGTCATAATTTTTTGACCGCTTACCAACTTTGAGTCTTCCATTGCAGCTCTTTGTTGAAAACCAGATTCTGTAGGCCCTGGACAAAGTGCTGTCACCGAGACGCCTGTGCCTTCTAATTCATTAGCGATCGCTTCTGAGAACGATAAGACATAGGCTTTACTCGCGTAGTATACTGCCATCAGCGGCCCTGGTTGAAAAGCAGCAGTGGAGGCCAAGTTTAATATTTTTCCAGACCCCCGTTTAACCATACCTTTGAGAAATAACTTGGTTAAATGTGTCAGACATAAAACATTAACCTGTAGCAATTGCATTTCAGCATTCAGGTCAATTTCGTTAAATAATCCGTAGGTAGCAAACCCAGCATTGTTCACCAACACATCAACATTGATTGATGCTTGTTCTAGCTCCGTGAAAATTTCTTCTGGGGCTGATGGGTTAGATAAATCTTTGGAAATAATTTTGATATCAATGCCAAATTTATTTTTAAATTCATTGGCGATTTTATTCAGCTTTTCCACGCTTCTAGCTACCAACACAAGATTATAACCATCCTGAGCAAATAATTTCACGAATTCATAACCGATGCCGCCAGATGCACCAGTAATAAGAGCCGTTTGTTTGCGATTACTTTGCATAATTTTCCTCTTTTAACAGCTTGAAAACAAATAGACAGGTGAAATAACTATGTGTTAATCCAGAACCTTTATAGAGACGTAGGCTGCATCTCTCCATTCTTTTTCACTCATGTCTCTTATGAATCATTAGTTATTAGTCATTATTAACCTAACGCTCTTTAACCTTGATTATTCTCTCTCTAAAATAATTAAAAAGTGTTAAGTAACCATTACTAATCAATGACTACACAAAAATAAATATTTATTTATTGCCATTGGGAAATTTCCAAGCAAACAGCTGCATTGGTTCCTAAGACTTTTTGCCCACGTTCAGGTAAGGAAACATACGCAACAAATACACCCGAATTGGATTCTGAAGTCGGATTTAACTTTGTTACTGGCTCTTTTTCATCAGAATTCCAACTGTATTTAGCCTCATAAGTGCTATTTGATTCGGCAACATCAGTAATTAGATAGTCAGACCATACGGGCACTTGGTCGAGATGATGGTCACGTAACCAATTTTTCTCTTGTTTTGTAAAGGAATGTAGTGCTAAACGCAGGGCATATCTACAGGTATTATCATCATTGGCTGAGTTTTTTGGGATTAAGAAAGCTGTAAATAGGGGAACAGGTTTATCTGTTCGGGTTAACTCTTGTGTAATTGGGCAATAATGAGCGATCGCTTGCTCATATATTGGAATAGGAAGACCACGCAAAGCCACCCTAGTTTCCAGTTGATAAAAATTATTGTCCTGGTCTTTTAACTCGACATTCCTAAGAGACAGTTTTATTTGGATATCACCAAACAAAAATCGTTGCAGGTTTTGATAACCTTCTTCGGAGTTCACCATGCCATAACGCCCACCATGAGAACGATGAATATAGGCACGATGAGCACCCGTGATGTAAGCTCTCTCAATCTGAACTAGACCATCACTTTTGACTCCGACAGTCTTGCGTGAAAGACCAAAACTTTCTTCATAATCATGGGCATTAGTACCGATAATACAAAAAACGCGATTTGGCAAAAATGCGTCCCCTATACTTTGTAGTGTTTCTAACTTAAAGCCCTTGGGTAACTGATCATTTGGCTGGGCTTTAGGTGTTAAATACTGATACATCCTCTGGGGACCAAAGTCATCAGAATTATTTAATCTGAGGGTGTCTCTTAGGTTTTCGATCAAGCCATCTCCAACATCAAAAACAATGCCACCATGAGGTGTACCGTAGGTAAAGAATTTGTCAATGTGATTGGTAGCTGCGTCGTTTGTTTCTGGATAAATCTTTTGAATCAAGCTGCGACAAACAAGACCTCCCATTGAGTGAGCGACAAGATAAATTTTGCCCGCTCCTGTGGTTTCCTTAACATTTTGAATCAAGTCTTTTAAACCCCTAGCTATATCCTCCATCTCTTGTCGGACAACGCTTGGAGAGTTAAAACTCGGCGTAGATATATCATAAAATCGGTAGATCCAAATAGTTTTATGAAGTTGACCAGACAATCTTTTAATCTGATTGCTCACATTCTGATTGTCAACAATCGGTTGATAACCATGATCGGTCATTAGCCGTAGCAATGGACTCTCGAAAAAAAACTTCTTGGGATTTTCATTCTCATCTACTCGAATATGGGTTGAACCACTATTGAATCCATAAAAGGGATCGTCAACTGTTTGCTCAACGTCTTTTTGTGTACCTGCATATCCACGAACAAAGATAATTGGTAAATACTGCATATATATCCTTGCTATTTAATTAATATTTTTTATCGTTCCCAGATTTAACCTGGGAACGAGTGCAGAATATCCAGACAAGTTGTCTTAGTACAACATTTTATTAATTCGTAGCGAATTCTCTGCGCCCCTAAAGCGTTCAAAACACTACGATTTACCAAGCCCCGTTGGGGCGGGTGTAGGGGGGAAGAAAGAACTAGCCCCAACCACCCTGGGGTCAAAAGCCCTGCCGCTTGGGGCAACCGTGTTGTTTGGGGATTGAAACCAAAGGACTTCACCTTACACCCTTACACCCTTAAACCCCTAATGAAACAAAGCTGTACTTAGAACGTTTTCACGAACTCAATTAGCGCTTTCTTATCTTCATCTGGCAGATTTGAGCCAAAATAATGACCCTCATCTTCCACAAAGTCAGGAGATTTGTTAGCTCTTAAAAGTACACGTGCCAACTTACCCTTAATTCCACCGCCCGGTTTCAAATCTTGGAAAAGGCTGCTGAGATTGAGAGATGTAATCGCCTCTCTCATATTGATGCTTGCTAGCAAATTCACAGGCGTACCTTTAGGAACAGGAAGTTTAAATCTCGGATTCGGATCTCCTGGGGGAAGCTCTAATTTGGTATCTCGATCTGTCCTGCTGATAATTCCCTCACGCTTTTCAGGCCACAGCAGCTTTTCCATAGCATCCGTATAGGCTTCTACACGTCCTTTCACTGAAGGATCTTCGTTGTAAAGTCCTAGTGTGTTGTTGTGAAGAAGTGGTGCTGTTGCCCAAATACTTACTAGCGAAGGTGTGCGGTAATATCCCAAACCACCGTCTGGAATTTTAAATTCGATGGGTTTTTTCTCATCAATGGGGTTATACAGCGTCAAAGTCCCTGGTGAAGGCAGTTCTTTGTAAGTCTTCGACGAGAACTGATCCCAAATATGCCCTTTAGTGGCATTTGTCCCTAGCGATCGCGCCGCATTGGTTCCAATTAAAGTAACTGGATAACGCTGGTCATCAGACAAGAAGTTGTGGTCGAGAAAATTACTACTGAGTACAGACTCTTCGTACCATTTCTGAGCCTGTTCGGGGTCAGCAGCAATTTCAGCCGATGGCTTTTTGCTGGAATGGCAACTAGCACAAGTGCTGGCAAAAACCAGCTTGCCACGTTTGAGAACTTCCTCGTCTTTAGTCAAGAACTCTTTACCACCTGGGGCATCTTTCAGGTGCATCGGCTTGATGGTTTTTAAGAATGCTTCGGCATCAGCCATGCGTGCTTCTGTCTGTCTCCAGCCTTCGCACTCCTTTCGTGCCTTTTCGATGTCAAAAGGTTTTTGGGGAGTTCTGCCTAATAAAGGCTCATGGAGACTTGTCCAGTAATCGCCGCACATCCCAATATTGACGTAGACACGTAATGAGGCAATTGGCACTCCTGTAGAGTCTGCACCATCCTTGAGAATATGATTAACATCCTTGGTTGAACCATCGTTCATTATCTCTGGATATGTGGGGCGATCGCCTAAATAAAAAATAGAATTGATCGCATTCGGATTGTTGATGTGATCGGTCGCAATCCGAGAAGTATCAGAAGTCCCCGGTTTCTGAGAGTCAAGTACTTGCTTAACAAAACTATTTTCTCGGACGCTGGATGCAAATAATTTGTTTTCCTTGATGTACTGATTACCTAATGCTGGTACAAGGTTTTCCCATTTCGGGTGTTCCTTATCTTTGGGTGGATTGAGGGGATCTAATCCTACGTGACAAATAGCACAAGACTGCCCGATTACGTAGGGAGGCTCAATTTGTGAGGTTTTGGCATATTCAACAGGGTTCCATTTTGCCGAGTCGAAGTTGGGGTTTTGGAGCTTACGCAACCCAATAACACCAGTTGAGAGTGGATCTTTACATTTATCTAGCCACAAACCGTATTCATCTGGCGCTGTTGCTTTTTCACATCCAGGATCGTTAATTGCGCCATAACGTTGCAATCGCTCGTCATGCACACGCGAGTCAATCAGCTTTAGCAGGTCAACACCGCCATGTGTTCGCTTCGCTAAATCACGATAGTACTTAGCATTACCACCAGTCCATAAGTACCAAGTGCAACGACCCCGTTTCTCGGCATCTGTCAAATTCTCCTTTGTGTACTCTGGGAGATAACCGATACCCTCGCAGTTATCAGGGTATTCAGATACACTGGTATCCGAGTACTCTGTATTTATGGACGTAGGTATTTCACTAGACTTATCGGCTAGAGCTGTAGGCGTTCCATAAAAGCCGCAGACTATAAACATAGTCACGAATAGGAGGAGCAGACAGCCCTTAAAAATTAGACTTGTCTTTTTCATAAAACTCTCTGGTTGTAACACCTAAACCTTTTCCATTGCACCTCACGTTTGCAGAGGTACACTAATGCTTCATCACTAATTTCCCATTTTCCAGATTTAGTCTTGAGATATTTTGATGATTTAGAATGTACCTTACTGAGGTTCGTTATATATGAAGTTACTACACAAATTTGCAAAACGTCATTAATAAACTTTTATACATTTTTAAATGAAAAATTTAAAAAATTGTAAATTTACAATGGTGTTCAAGAACCAATTTGCTATGGTTATATCGATTTCCTACAGACTTGGTTAGGTTTGTAACAAATTGTTAGCAGCTACTTTTAAGGTTGCCTTAACCTTTGAAGAGAAATAAAAGACGGGAATTTTCACTTTTTTTAAGAATTGCTCTGTAAATCCCATAGCTTTACAAACTGCAAAAGTCTTTATATAACTGTAAAAACCAATAAGGATAAATATCCATGCTGAAACTTGGTAGGTAAATTTAAGTAACAAAAACTTAATATTTAGCGATCGCATCCGAAAACCTCCACTGTAGATTTGTAGACATAAAAAACTGCTCTCCCAGAGACACTAGAAATAATAGTTATCTGGCGAGACTGTTAGTGCTACGAAAAATTTTGACACCTAATTTTATTGCCGAAACAACAAAAGACAGAGGAATACATGGAAAACGATATTATCTTTGAACCATTGAGATTCCGTAATCTCACAGTAAAAAATCGGATATTTCGCTCAAGTATTTCTGGCAGATGGGATAACTATGATGGTTCAGGTACTCAAGCCCGAATCAACTGGGAAGAAAAGTTTGCTTGTGGTGGTGTCGGGGCTATTATTACTTCCTTTGTCCCAGTCGCCATCCGGGGACGAATTATGCCCAATTACGCCACCATTAACTGTGATGAGCGCATTCCCTTTTGGCGAAAAGTAGGAGAAAGAGTCCACGAATATGACTGTAAATTTATTTTGCAATTAAGTCATTCGGGGCGACAGCAAGATATTGGTGGTGTAGAAAATTTAGGAAAAAAAGCGTTAAGTTCCACTAGCAAAACTGAGCCATTCCACGGCTTTTTGTGTCAAGCGATGACACTAACAGAGATTAAAGAAACAATCCAATACTTCGCCGATGGTGCGAGACGTGCCCGTGAAGCAGGTTTGGACGGAGTGGAATTGCACAGTGCTAATGGATATCTTTTTAATCAATTTCTCAGTTCTGGAATTAACGACCGTCAAGACGAATATGGTGGTTCATTAGAGAATCGAGCGCGGTTTTTGCTAGATGTAATTAGAGCAATCCGCAAAGAAGTAGGCAACGACTTTCATCTGCAATTCAAAATTAGTGCCGTTGACTATAACAACGCCGTCACCTTTTGGGAAAAACCAGGTAATACCATAGAAGATTCCATCCAAGTTTGTCAATGGGCAGAAGAAGCTGGGGCTGATGCCGTCCATGTGTCAACTGGTAGCTTATTTCCTCACCCACTCAATCCCATTGGTGATTTTAATTTTGATGTCATTACTAGAACTTATGACGCTATGTTGTCAAGTGGTGTCGAAACTACACGCAACTACATTTTATTTCGCAAAGCATTTTTGCATCCACTGTTCAATTTTTTATGGAATCGTGTGAAAAAGCAATTGCCTCCTCAAGCATTTAGTGGTGACGATGTAAAAGACCCTAAAATCAAACAGCTACTGATAGAGAACCAAGGCAGAAACTTGCTAGATTCCAGAGAAATTAAAAAGCACGTTAATATTCCCGTATTATGTACAGGTGGTTTACAGCAAGCTTCTTATATTCGTCAGGCAATTAACGAGCATTATTGCGATGGCGTCACAATGGCTCGTACCCTAATTGCTAATAATGACCTAGTTAAATCTTTTAAAGCAGGTAAAGATTTGGCAGATAAACCCTGTACCTATTGCAATAAATGCCTGCTGAATGTAATTGAAAATCCCTTGGGTTGTTACGAGCAGGATCGCTTCAATAGTTATGAAGAGATGATGGAAGAAGTAATGTCAGTCTTTCATGAAACTCAGTTTGCAAATTTATCTAGATAAAAAAGCGATGCGTATCACATCGACAATTTCGCTTACAAATAATCTCGACAATATGGGGAGTGTTTCATGACTGAACAAACAAACCCTACCCTACTTCCAACCTCAATCAAGGGAGTCTTCCAGCGGATTTGGGTTGTGATTGTAGGTATTGTAGCAATAGCAGTATTTTTCCTTTGGCCTGTTTTGTCTAACTCCCCAGTGGATTATGCTGATATTGAAAACCACTTTAAATATGGTTCAATCGGTAGCGAACCAGTCAATGGCATCCCTTACTGGATTTGGAAAGTTTTACCAGAATTATTCCCAGATAAATTACCTGGAAAAGGTTATACTTCTCTGGGATTTATCAAAGAACCTGACAAAGATTTGCCTATAGGTTTTTCCCAACGCCGGGTCTTTATCGATAGAGTTAGCTTGAATTGTGCTGTATGTCATACAGGAACGCTGCGAGATACTCCTAATAGCGAACATCAAGTCATCATGACAATGCCTGCTAATGTGGTTAATTTGCAGGGATATATCAAGTTTTTATCAGCAGTTGGTGTAGATGAGCGCTTTACTGCTAACCGGATGTTGCCAGAAATTGAAAAAATCAGTGGTGGTCTTAATCCCATTGAAAAATTACTTTATCGCTTCATTGCAATTCCTCAAACTAGAGATGCACTAATTAATCAGGCATCTCGACTTGATTTCGTTGAAAAACAACCAGATTGGGGACCAGGAAGAGTAGATACTTTTAATCCTTATAAAGCAATTCAATTCCATTTCCCAATGGATAAATTGCGTGAGGATGAACTGATTGGTACTTCTGATTTCCCTTCCGTTTGGAATCAAAAACCCCGTGAGGGATTGCAGTTACATTGGGATGGTAATAACACTTCCGTTAATGAACGAAATAAAAGTGCAGCTTTAGGCGCTGGAGTCACACCCACAACAATTGATTTACCTCGAATTCAGAGAGTTGCTGATTGGCTTTGGGAACTACCACCACCAAAATATCCCTACGAAGTTAACGAAACTATCGCAGCAAAGGGAGAACAGCTTTTTCAAAGCAATTGTGCTAGTTGTCATGCTTTTGGTGGTGCTTATACAGGCAAAGTTGTACCAATTCAAGAAATTGGGACAGACCCCCATCGTCTCGACTCATATACCTACGAAACGATGTCTAACCAAAATACTCTGTATACAGGCTATCCGTGGCGCTTTAAGAATTTCCGTAAGACGAATGGCTATGCAAATATGCCCCTTGATGGTGTTTGGTTACGCAGCCCTTATCTGCACAATGGCTCAGTCCCCACCTTACGAGATTTACTAGAAACACCAGAAAATAGACCTAAAGAATTCTATCGTGGCTATGATGTCTTTGACAGAGCAAAAGTTGGCTTTGTATCTGATATCGGTGTAGAAAACGGTAAGCAATACTTTAAGTTCGATACCACAAAACCTGGAAATAGTAACAGTGGTCATCTATATGGTATCGATCTTCCTACAGAAGATAAAGATGCACTAGTTGAGTACATGAAAAAGCTTTAAAGGAGAGAAAAATGAATAATTACGCTAAATGGTTTAGTCGCGTTACTTGGCTTGGCATTATTGTTAATATGTTTTTTGTCATTCCCTCTTGCTTCTTTCCAGAATTAATGCTGACGTTCCTTCAAATGCATATACCAGTGCCAATTATCTGGGTTCGCGCTGCGGGAATGCTGTTGTTTATTATTAGTGCATTTTATGTTCCTGGGGCACTTGACCCGTACCGATATCAGGCAACTGCTTGGATATCAATATTTCCTTCAAGAGCTTTTGGATCAACATTTTTCATTTGTGCAGTACTTTTCTTTGGGCAAGATAAAGGATTTTTATCTATTGCTTTTGTAGACCTGTTTTTTGGATTAGCGGAAGTAATTCTTCTGACCCTAGCAATGCGTAGTAAAATGCAATCGCTACAATTCCAGTGAAGCAATTATCCTAATTTTATCCCTAGTTTAGTGTGGGTATATTGCCTGCACTACAAACAGATTCTTCTGCAAAGGAGCAAAAGAGTGCCATGACAATACTCAAAGATAAAATAAGTAGGGTAATCACAAGCATTGTTTTAATTGTGATCCTTTTCGCTGGTGTAGTTGGGTATGTGGGATGGTACAATCTTTTTCGAGAGGTTCCCACATATTATGAATCGCCTGAAGAACACTTTAAATATGGTTCTATTGGCACAGAAGACGCGCAAGGTGTTCCCTATTGGATTTGGCTGGTACTACCACGAATATTCCCTGATAAATTACCAGGGCCAGGTGGTTATACTTCCTTGGGAATCACATGGGAAGAGGGTAAAGAAATGCCAGTTGGGTTTACGAAAAAAACCATTGGCTTCCCTCGCGTCGGTATAACTTGCGCTGTTTGCCATACTGCCACCTATAGAAAAACAGAGAAAGATAAACCCACAATTGTGGCTACAGCTCCTGCTACTAAGTTTGATTCACAAGGTTATTTACGATTTTTGAGTGCAACTGCTGGTGATGCCAGATTTACAGCAGATTATATCCTTGATGAAATCAAATATAACTATCAGCTTTCCTGGTTGGAAAATTTACTTTATCGCTTTCTGATAATTCCTCAAACTAAGAAAGCGCTGCTGCAACAAAAAGAAGACTATAGTTGGACAGATTCTCGTCCTAACTGGGGCCCTGGTCGAATAGACCCTTTTAATCCGGTTAAATTCAATACTTTAAAGTTGCCCAAAGATAACACTATCGGCAACTCTGATATGATGCCTCTTTGGAATCAAAAGATGCACAAAGGGTTTGCACTCCATTGGGATGGGTTAGAAACTTCACTAACAGAAACTGTTCAAACTGGAGCAATTGGTGATGGTGCTACTAAAAAATCACTTCCTGTAGCTGATTTACAACGGGTAGAAGATTTTATTCAAGAACTACCACCTCCTAAATATCCATTTGCTATTGATGAGCAAGTGGCTGCAAAAGGAAGTCAAATTTTTGCTAATACTTGTGCATCTTGTCACGCTTTTGGTGGGGAAAGAACAGGTACTGTTATTCCTGTGGAAGAAGTGGGAACTGACCGCCATCGGTTAGACATGTGGACGCAAGAAGGAGCAGATACTTACAATCATTTTGGTGATGGCTACCCTTGGGACTTCAAAAACTTACGCAAAACCAATGGGTATGTATCTGTTTCTCTAGATGGATTGTGGTTAAGAGCGCCATATTTACATAATGGTTCAGTCCCATCTCTACAAGATTTGTTAGAAAAACCAGAGAATCGTCCTCAAGTTTTCTATCGGGGATATGATGTCTACGACCCGAAAAAAGTTGGTTTTATTACTGAGGGAGATGAAGCCAAAGCTATAGGTTTTAAATACGATACGGCGGTAACTGCTAATTCAAATCAGGGGCATATTTATGGCACTGATTTATCTGATGAGAATAAAAAAGCTTTGGTTGAGTATCTGAAAACTCTGTAATTCAAGCCGTTGCTACATCCTGATGTTAATCATTTACTAGCAAACGCCCAAAAACCGAATTGGAGATAATCGTGAAACCATATTTACCACAAAAAGATCCTGATGTTAATGTCCGAATCAATTGGCTAGATAAAAATCGAGAAGAGTACAAATTTAATTACAATTATCTAGCTCCTCTACCAGTCATTGATAAAGTTCCTCATAAGGAAATTTTCTCGGCAGAATATACTGCTAAACGTTTGGCAAGTATGGCAACTCTTGCACCAAATATGCTAGCTGCCAAAGCCAGAAACTTCTTAGACCCATTAGATGAATTGGAAGAATATGAAGAACTTTTGTCACTGTTACCAAAACCTGATGTCATAAAAAATTACAAAACAGACTCTTGTTTTGCAGAACAACGACTCTCTGGAGCGAACCCATTAGCTATCCAAAGAATTGATGTATTACCTGATAATTTTGCTGTCACTGATTCCCATTTTCAGAAGGTTGCAGGTGCAGAAGTTACTTTGGAAAAGGCACTCAAGGAAGGCAAGCTGTATTTCTTAGATTACCCTTTGCTATCTGATATTAAAGGTGGTGTCTACGAGAATGTTAAAAAGTACCTTCCCAAGCCACAAGCTCTCTTTTACTGGCAAAGTAATGATAGCTCTAATGGCGGTTCTCTAGTGCCTGTTGCTATCCAGATTAATCATGACTCTGGTGCAGAAAGCGTGATTTATACACCAGATGACCCCCATTTAGATTGGTTTTTGGCAAAAACCTGCGTCCAAATTGCTGATGGCAACCATCAAGAATTGGGTAGTCATTTTGCCTATACCCATGCAGTTATGGCTCCGTTTGCAATTGTAACGGCACGGCAACTAGCAGAAAATCATCCCATCGCTTTACTGTTAAAACCCCACTTCCGGTTCATGCTATTTGATAACGATTTGGGACGCACTCAGTTTTTACAGCCTGGAGGCCCGGTTGATGAGTTTATGGCAGGTTCATTGACGGAGTCTCTTGGATTTGTGGCGAAGGTTTATGAAGAATGGAGTGTTGAAAAGTTTACCTTCCCTCGGTTAATAAAAAGTCGTCAAACGGATGACCCAGAAATTTTACCGCACTTTCCTTTCCGGGACGATGGCATATTAATTTGGAATGCCGTCGAAAAGTTTGTGGCTGAATACTTGCAACTCTATTACAAAACCTCACAGGATATCAGTGATGACTATGAGTTGCAAAATTGGGCTAGAGAATTAGTGGCTCAAGATGGTGGTAGAGTCAAGGGAATGCCAGCTAGAATTGAGACTCTAGAACAACTGATTGAAATCATTAGTGTAGTAGTCTTCACTTGCGCTCCTCTACACTCTGCTTTGAATTTTTCTCAGTACGAATATATGGCTTTTGTACCCAATATGCCCTATGCAGCTTACCACCCAATTCCAGACACTAAAGGTGTGGACTTGGAAACTATCATGAAAATACTTCCTCCCTTTAAACAAGCTGCCGATCAGGTGATGTGGACTGAGATTTTAACATCATACCACTATGATAAATTGGGTTTTTATGATGAGGAGTTTGCCGATCCGTTGGCGCAGGAAATTGTGGTGCAATTCCAACAGAATTTGCATGAAATAGAACGGCAAATAGACATTAGAAATCAAACTCGTCCCATACCTTACAACTACTTCAAGCCTTCGCAAATTATTAACAGCATTAATACGTAAAAAAGAGGAATCACAATGTCAAATCAGCAAGTAACCGTCACCGCTCGACTAAAAGTGAAGCCAGGTTTGGAGGAGGGATTCAAACAAGAATTTCAATCTGTAATAGCTGTTACCCTTACAGAAGAAGGTTGTATTAATTACGACTTACATCAATCTGTTGAAGATCCATCTTTGTTTCTGTTGCATGAAAACTGGGTCAGCCAGGAAATTTTGGCTCAACACTTAGAGCAACCGTATATTAGAGCTTTGAGCGAAAAGTCAGGACAATTTTTGGTTGAACCACCGGAAGTTAGGTTATGGCAGCAGATTGCAAACAATCCCTAGTTGGTGATAATAATGACATCAAGGGTGTTATTGTATGGTGCAACTGGCTATGCTGGAAAACTCATTGCTGCATCAGCTAAAAATAATGGACTGGAATTAATTTTGGCTGGACGTAATCAAAGTTCACTAGCAGCAGTAGCCAATGAATTGAGTTTGGACTTTCGGGTTTTTGGCTTAGATGATCCGCAGGCGATCGCTCGCTCTCTTGAGGATATAATTGCTGTCATCAACTGCTCCGGGCCTTTCTCCAAAACCTCAAAGCCACTTGTCGATGCTTGTCTGCAAACTAAAACTCATTATTTAGACATAGCTGGCGAAGTACCTGAATTTCAGGCGCTACAGGCACGAGATAATCAGGCTAAAAGTGCAGGGATAATGCTTCTCCCTGGTGTGGGATTTGGGGTTGTTCCTACTGATTGTGTAGCTGCTTACCTCAAACAGAAGTTAGCGATTGCAACACGACTGATTTTAATCTATGAAACAGTGGGAGGTGTATCTCAAGGAACTGCAAATACAGTACTGCCAACTTTACATCATATCGGAGTAGTCCGAGAAGCAGGTAAGCTTATCCCATCTCGGCCAGCATCCAAAAGACGTAAAGTTGATTTTGGTTATGGGGCTGTGACAGCAGTAACAAACCCTTGGCGTGCTGATATTATCACTGCGTTCCAAACTACGGGTATCCCAAACATCGAGGTTTATACCGTATTTCCTAATCCTGTGCGCTTCCTGATGGAGTCGAGCCAGTATTTGGGATGGTTATTTAACTCGTCTCTATTTCAAAGTGCTTTAGCAAGTCTAATTAAAACTCTACCCACTGGACCAACGGCAGCAGAACGAGCCAAGGGGCAAGTTCGAGTAATTGGTATTGCTGTGGATGAAACTGGTCAACAAGTAAGTGCAAAACTCTTAGGGCCGGAAGCATACGATTTTACGGCATTAGCGGCTGTAGCAGTTATCAAACGGGTAATTAAAGGCGAAGTGAAGGTAGGATTCCAGACTCCTGCATCCGTATATGGGGCAGATTTTGTCCTTGAAATTCCGGGAGTTACCGGGTTCGAGTAAGGATACAAGTTTCCGAAACGCCTCTCATTTTTTTGAAGAAGATAAGGAGTTGTGGACAGTCCATTACAATTAAGCTGTCGCGCCTATAAGTTGCCTCATAATCTGTTAGGTAAAACCTGCAAACCCTCTCCTCTGCCGTCTCAATGTGCAAATTAAAAACACAACAGCTTATCTACAATTGTAGTAATAACCATTTCCTTAACCAAAGGAGTAAAACATGAAAATTTTTGACATAAATCCCCTTTATGTAGAGCTTTCTTTTGAAGAAGCTAGTACGATTCAGGGTGGAGCGAAAGCAATACTTTATGAAAACATCAATTTTGGTGGTAAGTCATACCGTACAGGTTCAAGATCAAACTATCCATACGTTGGGGATGATTGGAACGATGAAACTTCCTCAATTGTTATTACAGGAGGAACGTGGCGTTTCTATGCAGATGCAAATTTCAGAGGTTCTTTCAAGGATTTAGGACCAGGCCACTATTCTTGGGTCGAAAACTTTGGGATAGCTAATGACACGATCTCATCCTTGAAATTAATCGCATCTTAAAGTGCTTGGTTGTGGGAAAATTGGAGCAGTACTCTGTAATGCCAAACCCGCAGCCATCGAAACTCCAGTGTTGACAAAGTTAGTGGAAAGTGCGATCGCTTTACCAAAGAAAAAGAGGATACAAGCCCCTGAATTTATTTATGGAAAAGAAAAAATGCAAAGCAACATTAATTCAAGCCCACAGATAAATCCGGGGGGTTTTGAATTTTGAATTTTGAATTCCCCGCAGGGGTTGACTCTGGGTTTGGTGGTAAGATTGCCGAGCTATGGTAGCCAGTACTGGCTCGTTCTATTCTGAAGCCACACCCTGAACTTGCTAATTTGGCATGAATGCACCGTCCCCAACCGATTAACCAATTGCGGGAACTGGTACAGCAACTCGAACACCTAAACCGCGTTCAGTCACCGATTATCAACTACACCCGTCAAGCCCTGGCGTGGCAATTCCCTGAGAAAGCACACAGTAAAACTGACAGTACCAAAGTGGGAAATGTACCGCCGTTGTGGGGTTGGTTAGCTCAAAGGGAAACGGAAGTACACCCACAAAGCTACAAATCCATAACCAAAATATATCAGCAATCAATAGCGGTACAACTTGGACTAGAAATAGATCCGATTGTCCGACTTCATGCTGATTGGTTATGCGACATTAACTTAGAGGAGCAACGCTTAGAAGCTTTGCTCAAACCATTGGTCAACCACGAGCAATTCAAAACCTACAACCAGGTATTCAATCAGTTTAATTTTGGCCTGAGAATTCGGTCCCGGCTGCTTAGTCGAATTTATCCATTTGAAGCGTTTTTGACCAATGGTAAACAGTTGATTGAGCGAGAGGTCATGTGCCGAATGAACTTTTGGCAGTATGTAATTACCAAAATCGAAATCAACAATCGATTGCCCAATAATCCCATTGGTGAGGAGATTGCACTTTATAAAGAAAGCCTCAAAAGTAACGTTGATGCTTCCGGTAAGCAGCTGCTTAACGGTAAGCATTTACAGGCAAAGCTGGGTTCTAAAGTTGCAAATATGTTGTTTCGGGAGTTATCGAGAGCGATCGCAAAACTATGACTAACGATTATCCAGTTTATGCAAAACTTTCCGCACAAAAATTAAGTCAACTAGTAGAGACAGATGAAGACTACGATCCAACAGATGATTACGATGCTGACGAACCTAAGTATTGCCCAAGATGTAAGCAATATTCTGTTTTCTGGGGAAGTTTTGACGAGGTTTGGTACTGTCAAAACTGTGATGATTTTTGATTGACTCACAACAGATGATTATGTAATAGTCATTAGAAATAGGTTCACAAGTTAACCTAGTCAGCATTCAAAACCGAGGGGGATGGGTAGGGATACTCATCCCCCCAACTTTTGGGAATTCCCAATCCCTTAATAGTTTAGAGTGAATGAAGAGAGAATCTATCAGTCAAGTCAAATTAACTTTCCAAAACGTCATAGTGGATGTTACCGAATTAGTCAAAGTTTCAATTATTCTCTTGCTCCTTGCTACAGGAGTAGCTTTGCTGTCCCGACGGTTGGGAATCCCTTATGTTACGGGTTTAGTATTAGCAGGTTTGCCCATCACTGAGTTATTGTCTCGTCCGATTGGTTTAAGTCCAACCCTTGTTTTGGATCTTTTCCTGCCAATTCTCATCTTTGAAGCTGGTATCAATACAGATGTCAGCCGCTTACGCAGCACCTTTAAACCAATTGCCTTACTAGCTGGGCCAGGGGCTTTGATTTCCAGTGCGATTATTGCCGTCCTGTTGAAATTTGTCCTGGGACTGAGTTGGATACCTGCGTTATTTGTCGGAGTAATTCTGGCAAACACTGATACTGTTTCCATGATTGCCGTCTTTAAGGATATACCAGTGCCCTCCCGGCTTTCCACCATCGTTGAAGGGGAAACCCTATTCAATGATGCTGCTGCCCTAGTTTCCTTCAACCTGATTGTGCAAGTATATTCAACAGGCTCACTCACATTTATAGAAGGAATCCAACAACTGCTATTTATCTCTTTAGGAGGCTGCGTTGTGGGGTTAGTTTTGGGCTACTTGTGTATACCTGTATTCGCTCGTTTAGACGATGCTCTTAGCAGTCTTTTACTGACAGTTGCAGTTGCATTAGGAACTTTTCAGGTTGGGCAATTTCTCGGTGTATCAGGCCCTGTGGCTGTAGTTGTTGCTGGATTAATTTTCGGGAATTTAGGGCTTTCTCAGAATACTTCTGCTTCTAGCCGCATTACCTTGTTAAGTTTTTGGGAATATGCCAGTTTTACTGTCAACACCTTTATTTTTCTGTTGATTGGTGTAGAAATAAACTTGGTAACACTTTGGAAAACTTTACCTGCGATTCTACTTGCAGTTTTAGCTTATCAAATCGGGCGAGTTCTTACGGTCTATCCACTGCTAGCATTAGTTCGTTGGATTGACCGCCCAATTCCATTGCGCTGGCAACATTTACTGTTTTTAGGCAACATTAAAGGCTCACTCTCAATGGCTCTGGCATTGAGTTTACCTACAACACTGCCAGGGCGAGAAGTCCTGATAGCTATAGTCTTCGGCTGTGTGCTGGTGTCGTTAGTGGGACAGGGTTTAAGTTTGCCTTGGGTAGTAAAACGCTTAAAATTATCTAAATTTTCCGAAATTCAACAACAGGTTGAAGAGTTGCAAGCCCAGTTGATGACGGGTAAGGCCGCACAAGATGAATTAGATAGCCTGTTGAAATCAGGGGTATTACCAAAAGCCGTTTATGAAGAGATGCGTTCAGCTTATCAGGTACGAATTGCCGGTGCAGAAAAAACACTGCGGGAACTATATAATCGTCGCCCTGATGAGGTGGAAGGTAGAAGTGGTAAGAGCAGTAAACTTGAAGCTATTCGCCGACGTTTACTGCTGGCAGAAAAAGGAGCGCTCAATGAGGCAATGCGAAAGCGAATTCTCTCAGAAGAAATTGTGCGCGGGCGGATACAAACTCTTGATGAACAATTACTGAAATTAGAAGATGATTAAATATTGGGCATGGGAATAAGGAAACTTAATTACGAATTACGAATTATTTTAAAGGCGATCGCTTATAGTTATTTTGACTTTTTATTACCCTACCAGGACTGATAAAAGAAATTCCTTGTTGAAAGTCAGTACCAATCATGACTGCTTCCACTATCGGTTCGGATATTTCTGTTTGGGCTACCCACTCAACAATGAAGTTTGCACCTAAACCTCCACTGGTGTCATTTCTATTGATAAAAAAATCTGTAGAAGCTAGCGCATCAAGTTGAATAGGGCGCTCCAAATACTGTTTAACTAGTTTCCCTTCTGAGTTATAGTAGCGCACAGAAGTAATAATAATCGGATTGGTCAAATCTGTGTTCCGAATACTAAGGGTAACTGCTAACTCAAAAATCTCTTGGCGATTGTGATGATAAATATGAGAGTAGACTGGAACATACAGAGTTTCACCGCTGGCTATCTTAAAATTCTTATCCAGTGTCACTGTTTTTTGCAATGGGGTTGCTGGAATGGCATTGGGTTGTGACTTGGGTGTTGATTCACAAGATGCAAGAATAATAACAGCGATCGCTAAATAAATATATCTATACAGCTTCATCAAAATTTATTTACACTAATTTTTTATCGAAAATCAAGGAGTTTAAAACCCCTACGTCTACACGTAGCGTCGGTTTCAGTCGGGGTTTAAATCCCCGTGTGAAAATGTCTTTAATGCGTGAATTTTGAATTGCTAAACATCTGTAGCTAACCTTACCTAATAAACAGTTTAGGTAGGAACTGCGCTCAACATTTTTGTTCAATAAAATCAATGACTTGATGTAAGCATCTTGGTTTAGTCACAATCAGCACAGTTGAATGAGGTTCCAGTATTGTACTGCCGTTAGGAATCATCAAATCTTCGTGGGGATGGGATTGATAGCCAATAATTAGCGAACCACTAGGAAATTGTGAATCTTGAGCAATTTCGGCGACGCTACGACCAGCAACATAGCAATTGTTGGGGATGGAAAGTTTCAGAACCTCAATCTGTCCCTGCTCAAAATGCATCATTGATTCCACTTG
>CAXUOL010000050.1:0-18378 GCA_964252435.1 uncultured Nostoc sp. | reverse complement strand
AAGTATAAGCAAGATTGAGTAGGAAATCAACCATTTATGTTGTTTTCCAGACAATTATCATGATGAGAAGAATTCTTGACAAGATGCTGACATCTGAGTTTTTACCCGTTTTTTCGAGAATTTCCGAGCAAAACTTGCCCGTCCGATCTTGCTTGAGTTAGTAAAAATCGACTTCTTGGGATTGTGGAAAAAGTTTTTTCTTCTTCAACATTTCCCTTTTCCCTTTCTCTGTAATTACCCTGACTTGAATTTCCCCAATAAGTTACTAAAATCTAATACTATACTAATAAATTTAGTATTTGTTCGGATATGAGTATAATTTCATTTAGACCTTTGATTTTGATTATAGGCACAAGTATTGGTTTACTGCCTCTGTTGTCCAACTGGTGCGTCCAAGCACAAAATCAATCACAAAACATTGAGCTAAAAGTTTATAGTGAAAACGAGCAAAAACAAAGCTGTCCAGACAAGGTGATTGTTACTGAAAAACCCCATCCTTATCAAGAAGGCAGTTTTGCAACAGATGGCTCTATTAACCTGAGTGCTTATGCCAGTAATCTCTCTGTTCAAGCCAGTAATAGCTTTAGCGTTACATGGGTTGGGACACTCAAGCCAAAATATGCTAAATGCTTTGCTTCTGCTGGAATGACTAAGGTTGATGGGCAAGACTACTCTGGAAAGATTAATTATTTACGGATGCATTTTGTTAAAGGTAAAGTTTACTTCATCTTAGATTTGGCTGGCGGTTCTGATTCTAATAATTATCCCCTAGTAGTGCTAAAAAATCGTTTAAAGAATGGCAATCCTACCTGGACTTGGGGCGGAACTGACTAAAGGTAATACTGGAATTTGGCGATTATTGTTGAGCAAAAGCCAAGTCACTTTCGATTAATTTGGCATTTGTTAAGTTAGCCCCACTCAAATTGCACAAGTGAAAATTTGCCCCTCTTAGGTCTGCTAGTGACAGATTAGCTCCTGTTAAATCTGCACCAGTGAGGTTGACTTCACTTAAGTTAGCATTACTTAGGTTAGCCCCCGCAAGTAAAGCTCGTTGCAAGTCTGCCTCGCTGAGGTTTGCCCTCATCAAGTATGCTTTACTCAAATCGGCTCCACTTAAATTCGCTTGACTTAGGTCTGCTGCTGTTAAATCAGCTTTACTGAGATTGGCTTGACTTAAGTTTGCCCAACTCAACGAGGCATAACTTAGGTTAATTTCACTCAGCTTCACTGATGCAAGTACTGCACACTTCAAATTAGCATTAACAAAATTTCTTTCTCCGATTGCATAACGGCGTAAAATTTCATCAGTTGTTACTCTGTCTAAAACAGCTTTTGATCCACCTTGATAACACCATGTAGCTTTTAATAGTTTGGCAGCAGTGTTAACAGCTACCTCATCACCAGAAGCCACAATTACACCATTGCAGCCATCCCATTGACCGTTAAGCATTAAAGCAATCTCATTAGCGGCAGTAATTGAGTCAAATAGTAAAACAGATTCTTTATGCCGTTTTAACCAGTTATTCCAACCAATTGAGATAATATTTTTCATTTCTATAAATTTTGAACTTTTTAGACGATTACGGCTCTAACTATTCTGACTAATAACAATCAGATTGGTGTGTGTAACAACCGACCATTATTGTGCGTGCTTAACGAACGTTTGCTAAAAGTTCTCTCTTGACCAACGCTGGGCGGGTATGTCATTACACTTAAATATGTTCTTGTTGGGTGCGTAAGCTGTTAATCGTAGCGGTTAAAACTAGGACAATTGCCAAAACCAATACGGTATTTCTGAGCATTGAGTTATCAGAATGCTTGAGGGCGTTCGCCACCAATGCCCAGAGTGTTACTCCTGCATAAGCGATGTCTCGACGCTGGATAACTATAACTGCTGCAACTGCTGTTGCTATCAATACCATGACGAGAGTCCAAATTACAGCAGAAATCCCCCAACCGTTCCACCTGTGAAAATCTAAGGCACACGCTACATTGACAATGGTCGCCACGCTAATCCAGCCTAGATAAATACTAATAGGAAAGTGAATACACCATTTTTTCAGCCAAGGTACACGCGATTTGCCAATTTCTAACTGCACATAGACAGCAATCAGGGGCAACAGAATCAAGAGCATTGCAATCACAGAAAGAGCAAAAAACCGAGACAAAAACAGATACACCCAGATACTTTGAGCAACACAAGCAATCACCAACAGATAACCGGTGTTACGTAAATCAGGCTCATGTCGTTGGTTAGGTAAAGCTTGGTATACTCCAAAAGCAAACAACCCAAGATAAATCAGCCCCCAGATAGCAAAGGCGTAATTGGCAGGGATAATCAGGACATTTTTAAACAAAGTATTGGAAATTTCCCCGATGCTAAGTCCATTGAGCGGAAAAATGTTTGATACTACGTTGATAAAGAAAGCACCGAAGATTGCAGCCAAAGTAACAAGCTGCCGCCAAAGATCCTGGTAATTGCCTCTTGTGGACTGCTGCATAGGATGTTAATTCATAATCTTTTGTGCTTTTAGCTTACATCTGAAAAAGAGTGATGCATATAAGCCACAGTCATATTGAGCAAGTCAATGAGGAGTTAAACTAATTATTGACGTCACTGCTTTTAAGGTACTGTCCATGCAGCTACTTCAAACTACCGACAAAGATTTTTCTGTCAAATTCAAAACCCTTGTAAGCGATCGCCGGGAAGTTACAGTTGATGTTAGTGGGACAGTACGTGAGATTCTAGCTGATGTCAAAGTGCGTGGGGATGTCGCAGTCAAGGACTATACTAGCCGCTTTGACCGCAACAATCTCCAGTCTTTACATCTAAGCGAAACCTTTATTGCCGAACATGCAGCACAATGTCCTGCTGATGTCTTGGCGGCGCTGGAATTTGCTGCTAAAAGGATTGTGGCTTTCCATAAAAAACAACTACCGCAAGATATTGGCTACAGCGATGCAGTCGGGGTAAAACTGGGATTGAATTGGGTAGCGCTGTCGCAAGTGGGAATTTATGTACCAGGGGGACGGGCTAGCTATCCAAGTTCTTTGTTGATGAATGCCTTACCAGCCAAAATTGCTGGTGTTGAAAGAATTGTCATGACAGTACCGATGCCTGGTGGTGAGATTAATCCTGCCGTATTGGCTGCTGCTCAAGTTGCCGGTGTTACAGAAATATATGGCATTGGTGGGGCGCAAGCGATCGCAGCATTAGCCTATGGTACAGAAAGCATTGCCCCAGTGGATAAAATTGTTGGCCCTGGTAATGCTTATGTTGCTGAAGCCAAGCGTCAAGTCTTTGGCACTGTTGGCATTGATAGCATCGCTGGTCCTTCAGAAATTTTAGTAGTAGCCGACAGCCAGAACAACCCAGATTGGATTGCCTGGGATTTACTATCGCAAGCAGAACACGATCCTAGTGCCCAGTCAATCTTAATTACTGATTCCGAAATCTTCGCGCAACAAGTAATAAAAGCTGTTGAGAAAATTCTCGCCGATTTACCCACCAGAGAAGTTGCCAGTGCAAGTTGGCAAAATTATGCAGCCGTGATTCTGGTCAGCGATTTGCTAGAGAGTATACCACTGCTCAATCAACTAGCTCCAGAACATGTGGAATTGTGTACAGACAACCCGCAACTCCTTGCCAATCAAATTAAGTGTGCCGGCAGCGTGTTTTTAGGACGCTATACTCCAGAAGCGATTGGCGATTATTTAGGAGGCCCCAACCATGTACTGCCAACTGCTCGTTCTGCCCGCTTTGCTTCTGGTTTGAGTGTCTACGACTTTCTCAAACGAATTACTTTTTTAGAATGTGACAAACAATCATTACAGACAATAGGCAAAGCAGCTGTCACCTTAGCAGAGGCAGAAGGTTTGCCAGCCCATGCAGGTAGTGTATCTGTACGCTTGCAATAAAAAGCTGAGATAATTTGTGAATTAGATGATGGTTATTCAAAATTAATTGGTGTACTGACTGCTTGATTGATACAAACTTTTCTGCTTCTTAGATGTTAATGTCCGTCTCAGAATACCTAGACTATCAAGGATGAACTTGGTCATGGGTTTGAGGAATGCGATCGCAGTGGGTAAAATTCCCCTGAAGGGAAAATTCACGAGAGATTTTGTGCAACCACTCGATAACGCTGTTCAATCAAAGGTGCGAACCCTGTTCCAAATGAATAGCCTTGAGCTTCCAAATCTTCGAGATTTCTGGCTATTTTAATGAGAGCGATCGCAGTAGGGTTTCGTCTTTATAGGGTAATATCAGTCTAACTCCCAAGCAGCATAGAAGATTGAAAATAGGAGAAGTAAGCTTGTTCTTTAAAGCAACCGATAGCGATTTTGATATCACCACAGTACAGCTTGCGGTCTGAGTCTAGATCCGAATCGCGGCGATCGCTTCATTCTAAATAGAACAAGTCAGATTTCTTTGCACCCACCATTTCGTCATTTTCAATATGAACCAGAAGTGAAGGTATTAACTTGACGAACACTAATTGTGGTTAACTCAAAAAAGAGTTCATCTGTTACAAAGCTTAGGGGGTGGGATGTTTGGGATGACTATTCGTTGGTGTTTGGGGATTGGGATGGGAGGTGCGATCGCTTTGGGTGCAAATTGTGCTTCTGCCCAAATCACCACTGATGGCACTCTGCCTAATAATTCCATCATCACATCAGATGGTAACACCACCAAGATCACAGGGGGTACACAAGCTGGTAGTAACTTGTTTCACAGCTTTAGGGAGTTTTCTGTCATTACTGGTAGCACAGTTGACTTTAATAATGCTGTGGATATCCAGAATATCATTAGTCGGGTAACGGGTAGGTCAGTCTCTAACATCGATGGGTTAATTCGCGCTAACGGTAGAGCTAATTTGTTTCTGATTAATCCAAATGGAATTATTTTTGGACATAATGCTTCTTTAAATATTGGCGGTTCATTTGTGGCCAGTACAGCGAGTAGTTTGAACTTTGCTGATGGTACAAAGTTTAGTGCTACATCTGGTCAAACTGCACCTCTACTCACAGAAAGTATTCCCATTGGCTTACAATTCGGAACAAATGCTCGACCCATTCGCAATCAATCCCAAGCAAGTCCAAATAATGCAATTAATATCTTCGGACAAGGTGTCGGTCTACAAGTGCAGCAAGGCAAAACCTTAGCACTCATAGGCGGTGATATAACGCTAGAAGGTGGAAATTTAACGGCAAGTGGGGGAAGAATTGAGTTAGGAAGTATTGCTGGCCTTGGCGTGATAGGGCTAAATGTCGATAGTAACAATCTGCGTTTGAGTTTTCCCAATAATGTACTGTTAGCAAATATATTGCTTACCAATGGAGCCAGACTTGACCTCAGTAGAACGATCCAAGCCAATTAGACCCACGTCGGCTGCCAACAAATGACATCACTTCATTTTCACAGACAGGCTCTTCCTTGGAAGGAACAGAACTACAGTTCACTAGAGTAGAACTACCCACAAACCTAGTAGATGCTTCCCAGCTATTTGACACTATCTGTAGCCCTAGAAGCAAGCAACAAGCTAGTTCATTTATCATCACTGGACGCGGCGGTTTACCACCCAATCCCAAGGACATTCTCTCTCCTGACACAGTGCAAGTAGATTGGGTAACTCTCAATCCCAGCACCAGAAACCGCAAGAGTCCACCTGTTACCATCAAACCTACTACTGCTACGCCAAAACCCATTGTAGAAGCTACAGGGAGGGTGATAAATGCCAAAGCGGAGTTGGAACTTACAGCGAATGTACTCACCACGCCTCATGGTTCATGGCAGAACCCTGTATCTTGCCGTGCTGCTTCTTATCGCTCTTCCATCACTCTCAGAAAACAATAATCGAATGCTTTTTAGTCTAAAGTCCAGATGATAGCGTTGACGCAGTTGCGAAAAAATGGATAAAGTCCAGCTAAGAGCAAGAGGGAACATCTACACTTGACATTGATTAAAAGGTTCTCGAATAAAATAGAGTGCATCGCGTTTTTGAACTTCCATACCGCCTCTATTCCAGCTTCCCCAACGAGTTATAAATTTTTTCCCGCGATCGCGACGTTCAATCGCAACAGTAAAATTATTACGTAGTTCCCGATAACATCCATCCAAATTCGTCAAGGTCAAATCTAGTGCTGGGATATTAAATTTATTCTCCCCTTTATTGACAACAAAAAATCCTTCACTGCCCCGCTCCATTAGTAATACAGTCGGATTATCAATGGTTGCTAAGACATTTTCTTTGATATTTTTTTTCTGATTTCCTCTTTGATGCATAATTTGGCGGAATTTGACACCATATTTGATAAAAGCAGCATCTCTATTATCCCAGTTCAGTATTAAAGGAGTGCCACTTTCTCTTGCCAGGATATATGCTGTTGCGAGGAAAGAGTCAGAAGGATCGCTATAGGGGTTAATAGCATGGGAATTAATCTCGCGGATAGTATCGTGGTTTCTGCCAAAAGTGATGCTACGCGGATCGTTTATGCCTGTGGGAACTCGCAGAGAACGTAAATCTCCACCAAAGCTGAAAGCATTTTTCAGTGAATTGTAAAGAACAAAATCTGTGACAGCAGCAATCCAGTTATAATTTTCTGCATTGGTGTCGCTATCTGTGATTACCTCAAGATAATTCCATGCTTTTCCTTGACTTTGTTGATCCACATAGCTGATGTACTCTTTGACAACATCTGCTGGGATATGCTTGGCAGCATCAAACCGAAATCCATCAATTCCTAAATCTAGCAATTTTTTTAAATGAGCTTTTTGAATTTTTTTAACATTATTGGTAAATCTCAATTCAGGAAGTCCACCTAACCAACAATTAATTTCTGAATCTCTGTTGCCATCACTGTAATTAATATTACAAGATTTTTTCCCTGGACGGTTTGAGTCCGAATTAAAGTCATTTATAGAAAGACCTGGAAATTTAGTTAAATCTTCAAAATCATCATTGCCATCTAAATTAGCCGTATGATTGAAAACAACATCAGCAATCACTTTGACTTGACAACTGTGGGCTTGACTAATAAGTTTTTTTAAATTGAAAAGTGAACCTCTACCTTCGATAATGCTGTAGTCTACAGGTTGATAGCGTGCCCACCATTCTGGAGCAGGATTAGATTTTTGGGCTGGAGAAATTTGAATGTGAGAATATCCTTGCTTCCCTATTTCACAGACAAACTTTTCGATCTCAGTGTACTGCTGGTCAAATGCATGAAAAATCGCAGAAGGTTTTTCTCCTGCTGATGTCTTAATCGGGTAAATACAAGTTGTGCAGATTACAACTGCACAGATGAAGATATTTTTCATCAAAGATATTACTCTTAAACCGTATCGTGTTTTACTATGCCATAAAGTTTCCTGGGAAAACCTCAAATTCTTCTCCGTCGATTTCTGCGATCGCTTGTCCCGATAGAATATAAATCCATTCTTCCTCACAGTGGTGGGAATGGTAAACAAAAGATTCTTTCCCCGTAGTAACAAAAGCGTTCGAGGAAAGCGATCGCTCATGAACAACTTCTGTCACACTCCAGAAGGGTAATCTCTAGAAACTTCAATAAGTGGATAGAATTTGTCAAAGCCAGTTACCAACTAAAACATAAGGTGCCCAGTAGCCAGGACGACTGTAATTGGGATAATCTTTTAACAACTTTACTTGGGCACGACGTAAGGCTTCAGCCTTTGTCACCTCAGTTTTAACTAACTCACGATAAAATTCACCAACTAAGATAGCAGTAGATTTATCACTGATATGCCATAGTGAAGCCAAGGTACTACGGGCGCCAGCTTTTACGGATGCTCCTGCTAGCCCTAGTGTGGCGCGATTGTCACCAGTAGCGGTTTGGCAAGCACTTAACACCAGCATTTCCAAAGCTTCAGAGCGAGTTTGATCCCGACGGCGCAGCAGGCTATCAAATTGCGTGACGTTGATCGGGCCATCATCTGCAAGTATAAAAGTATTCTCAACACTGGAACTAAATTGACCGTGGGTTGCCAGATGTAACACATTAAACGGCACAGTATTTACCTTACTCTCTAGGTTTTTGCTGTTGAAGTCTCGATCTAGTAACTGGGTAGTAGACGCGATCGCTTGGGAAATAGAGTCGAATTCTGCTTTAATTTCTGGTAGCGGTGGAAATTGCTGTTGAAAGCCTTGTGGTGGTTGCACTAACCCGGCAGCTAGGACATTGAGTTTTGTTTGTGTCAAGGGTTTGAGTGCAAGTAACTGAAGTCCCAAGCTGAGTGCTACAGCGTATTTTTCTACCAGATATTGCTGACCGTCATACAATATAGCCATTGGCACATTTCGCAATATTCCATCTAGTACAAATACAAGGGTTTTGACGCCACTATCTTTTAAATCTGACTCAATTTCTTTGATTAACCACCCATAAACTTCTTGTGATAGCGCCTGCACTTCCTCATTCCGATCGGGTTCTAATAGATACTCTCTGAGTTGTTTTATAGTCCCTTCTACCTCATTCTGGGACTTATTTACTGTATAACTACGCAGTGGTTGTTTAGGAATTTTGACAATCACTTGCAGTTGATCGGGCAGAATAATTGGATAAACGATCGCGGCTGTAGGATTATCTTTATCTACGATTGTGTCAAGCAAAACAGTTTTGGCATTAATGCAAGCTTCCCGGAAAAAGTCGTCTAATTCTGCTAGTTGCAGGGCTTCAATCCTCTGTCTAGCTTTGTCTAGGATTGGTTCGCTTGGATGAGTTTGCTGAAACTGCAACAATAATTCTACGGACTCTCGATATACAGGTTCTACACTTTCTTTAAAGGAAAACTGGACATCTCGATTCACAACCACTAAGTCACTACGGAGAGTCTGCAACTCACTAACCGCAGTATCATAGCTGGCAATAGCGCCCTCAATTTTTCCCTGCTGTTTTAACAAGCGCCCTAACTGCCAATGCCAACGATAAGCGATATCTGGGGCGTTGATTGTTTGGGCTATGTTCAATGCCTGTTGGGTAAGGTTCTGGGCTATTGACCATTGTTTAGTTTGCTCGTATACACTGCCTAGAGTCCCTTGGGCAAAGCTCTCGGCTCGTTTATCTGCCAAATATTGAGCTTGTTGCAAGGCTCTAGCGCAGATTTGAGCGATCGCTTTGGGTGTAGTCCCGAATTTTATCAAGCTTTGAGCTAGATTAATCTGGGCATAAATAGTTGTCACAGAAGCAGGTAGTTGTGCCAGCTGAGTTTGGATTTGCGGCAATAGTGTCTGCACAGCGGCTGTTTGTCCCGTGTTCACTAGTAAGTTCAACTGATTAACTTCAGCCTGAACTTTGCTAATCGGGTTAGGAGCGATCGCAGCAGCTTGCTGATAAAACTGTATTGCACCTTTCAAATCTTGCTGTACTTGGGCCGTGTTGCCTAAACTGAATAAAGCCGCGCTCACATCCTGAGGAGAATCCAATTCTTGGGCAATTGACAAACTTTGCTGTAATACCTGACGGGATTGATTCAAATCTCCTGCTAATTGCAGAGCGTTCCCAAAAGACCGTAATTCTACTGCTTTGGTAATAGAGTTAGGTGTTGATTGTAACTTTTCCTGTAATTGAGTCAAGATTGTCAAACCCCGACGGTAAAATCCCAAAACTTGCCATGCTTGTGCTTGATTGATGCGATCGCGGGTAATGCCATTGCGATCGCCTAATTGCTTATAGCTGGATTCCGCACGTTGCCAGGTGTTAAGTGCCTGTTCAGCTTGTCCCAAGTCTAGTTGAATACTACCTTGAATATCTAGAATTGGAGCCAAAACCTTCAGGTTTTGGGAATTAGAGGATTTTTCGAGCAACTTCAAGCTATCTGTAATTGCCTGTTGCGCTGGTGATAAATTACCCAGTTTTTGATATGCCAACGCCAAATTACTTAATGCCACAGCCTGCTGCAATTCATTGCCCTGGCTGCCATAACTTTTAACTGCTTGTTGCAAAACTTTAACCGCTTCTGCAAACTTTCCTGCCTCATACAGCACTTTACCCTGTTGCAGCAAGTCTTGTGTTTGTGCAGTCGGATTTTGGCTTGAGACTGCAAGAGTTGCGATACGTTGTGTCTCTAAAGTTGCAGCAACAGGAAAAGCAGTAACGCACAAAAAAGCTGTCACCACAACCAAGAGCATGAAAACAGGCAACTTATGGATTTTAAAGGGATGAATCAACCATATATTAAATCCGTCACATATTCGTTGCCACTGAGTGTTTTTATGAATCTTGGGTTTCATCGGAATTCCTCCCTTGAATCTTGGAGTAACGAATTATTGACTACAAGACATGGCAGAGGGAATAAAAGAACTTTGCACAGATTGAGCCACGGTTAATTTAATTTCATCATAGATTATCGTCTAGATGTGAGTTAAATTTTATAAACTTAGAGCAACAAACGTAATATTGCTGCTAATACCTTGTCCTAAAGGACACCCTACGCGAACACTAATCTACTTTGATATAGAAAAAACCTAAGATTTGACACTACTATTTGATTTTTGGATTTTTGAAAAGATGCGTAGGGGAGCCAGTAGCATGGATTTCCTGTTTGAGCAGAATACTGGCGTTGCGTTAGCGTTTCGCGAAACGCACCCTACAAATACTTAATTTTGTTCAAAAATTAAACCGGATTGCTATAATATCATGTCCACTTGATTACTTATCAAACCCGAAGAACCCCACTCCGCCAAAGCTACGCTTTGTCTCCCCTAAGAGCAAGCGGTGAGGGGATTAAGGGGAGCCAGTGCGTTGGGCGGGCAAAGCCCGACTTGAAGCACCTGGCGTGTGGGGTGCAATGACTGTGGGAATCATAACTAATTATGCGGACATGATATAAGCTTGCCAAGAAGTCTATTGACTACAAGACATGGCAGAGGGAATAGAAGAACTTTGCACAGATTGAGCCACAAGCATAATATTACCGTTAGCATCGACAATCCATCCTTGAGCCTCGACAATCGGATCGGTAGATTTGGTCATAGATGCAGTAGATAATTTATCCGTGATGGCTGTTGCTTGTGCGGGCAAATCTACCCAACCAGTAATCACTGCTCGTCCTTGCAACGGTTCATTAGGACTTTGGGGTAATCCACCGCGTCCAGCGGCAATAAAACGACTAGCGGTTTGTCGTCCTCTAGGAGTGCAGCCTTGAGAGATTTGTTGGGATGCATCCACGAGGTTAGAGGGGAGTTGAACTAAGCCGCGACTAGGGTCAGTATCTGGAGTATTGATAGTTACCTGACCGTTTAAAGTAGGACTTGTCTGCGAAATTGCCGTGATACTACTTGGAAGCTGTTGAAGGTCGAGTTGAGTTAGGTCGTTAGTTCCCAACAATCGCACCAAGTCTTCTCGACTCAGCACTGTCATACCAAAAATACCAGTAGCATTGATTGTGACTTTGCCACCAGAGCCTTTGAACGCATTGGCAGTAATATTGCTATTTTCTTTGGGAACGGCGACGATGAAGCCCGATGGGATATTGATGGTGCTATTACCGCCATTTCCTTCTTTTTGGTCAGTACCAGCAGTAGTGGAGATTTGGCTGGTACGACGCAAGGTTAACAGGTCTTGCACATTAAACGTAATATCTCCACCATTGCCTGATGTAGTTCTAGCTTGAATACTGCCTTTGTTATCAAGACGAATAGAACGGGCTGTAACTCCTATGTCGCCTGCATTACCCTGTCCTATACTACTGGTAGCTAACTCAGCACTGTTAGTTATAGAAAGTAACCCTGTGGTGATGTTGATGTTGCCGCCTGTGCCACTGCCCTGGCTGTTGACGGAGATCGTGGCTCCATCTTGAACAAACACAGACAATACTTGATTAACAGCCTGGGGTTGGAGGATAATGCTTCCACCCTGTCCGCTATTTGTAGTTCTAGCAAGCAGTCCGCTTGGCTCATCGAAGGAGCCTTGGTTGAGTCTTCCACTGAGAGAAATAAAGTCACGGGCATTGACGATAATGTTTCCAGCATTCCCTTGCCCAAAGGTGTTGGCGGTGAGTTGTCCACCATTGGTAACGAATAGAGATCCGGTGGTAATGCGAATATCTCCCCCTTGCCCACTGCCACCGTCTACACCACTAATGATTTGACTGAGTGCAGGTTCTCCATTTTCTCGAAGCATCAGTTGCCCATTTTGATCCACTCCAAACCCATCCACCTTAACCGTATCCCTGGCATTGATCGCTACATTCCCGGCATTCAATCCATTAGTGGTGTCGGCAGCAATTTGAGCACCTCCGGTAACCGAGAGCGATCGCGTATCAATGAAAATATTGCCTACATTTCCTTGTCCAGTGGTAGCTACATTTAGCGTTGATCCGTTCGTGAGAGAAAGGGTATTCGTCTTAATAAAGATACTCCCGCCTTCTCCACTAACAGGCGGGTTCACATTACTGAAAATCCCACCCCCCTGAAACCCTGTATCCAGGAAAACCGTTGGAGCGGCGATCGCGATATTGCCTGCATTGCCTTGCCCAAAGGTGCTGGTGTTGATTTCGCCGCCATCGGTGACCGAGAGCGATCTGGCTGTAATCAGAATGTTTCCGGCATTGCCAACAGAATTCGCCTGACTCACCGTGTTAGAAAGCTGACTCCTTTCCCCATCACTGGATTGACCGCTCAAGGTAATTGCACCCGTTGCATTTAACCTAATATCTCCTGCCTGCGTTCCGTTTAACCCTTCCCCAATCCCAGCTAAAAGTTTGCTGCCTTCCAAAATGCGGATATCTCGTGCATAAATTGAGATATTGCCGCCACTTTCAGCAAGAACACCGATTGTACTTCCGTGCCTGAATGATACATCTCCCCGTGCCAACTGATCTGGAAAACTTAGGCTCAGAAGGTTACCATCCAGTGTTGGCATTCTGGAGAGTTGGACAATGCCAGCCCCAGCGATACTCCCCAGTTCAACTTGCCCTTCCAGAATGTCAGCGGTACCTAAAACGCTTGATGTACCGTCTGGACTACTGCCTTCAGAATCGAAGCTGAGATTTCCGCCGAGTAAGACCAAACTCTGCCTTCCCTGAACTGTGAGGGAACTACCGAAGGTTTGAATGCTCCCAGGTTGCCGCTGAGAAGCCAGGAAACCACTCGGATCGCCTACTATCGTCAGTAAGCTACTCGGTTCACCGGGATTAGTTGCACTAAATTGAGCACCATTAGGAAACACGATCGCATCGACCGTTGTTGCCAAAAAAGAACCGACACTTAAACTGGCATTACGTCCAAAAATAATTCCATTGGGATTAAGTAGAAACAGGTTAGCGGTGCCGTTAGTTTGGATTAACCCATCAATATTAGACACCGCTCCACCTGTTACTCGGCTGATAATGTTCTGAATATCAAGAGCATTGTTAAAAAAAGCAGTGCCACCAGTAGGAATAGAAAACTCACTAAAACTGTGGAACAGATTGCCACCCGCTTTGGTTCCGCCTTCAATAATTCTGGTGTTACCTTCTAGTTTGACGGTGGAATTATTAGGTAGAGTGCTATCAGGGGTAATTTGAGCAGAAGCACAATTTGCCCAAAAAGCGATCGCAATTCCCATCCCCACAGAAACAGCAATTGTTGAATCAAGGTTAGTTTGTAACGGGATTGTGGTGATGGGTATTTTAGGCTGTGTCATCGCTTTGGCGAGCACTTCAATGCTTTGGCCTAATTTTATTCTGCTAAGAGTAGTGAAAAGTAATAACTTTTCTTAATAAATACTTAGATAAAGAGAAATTCCTCTCCCGATTGGAGTAATGAATTATTGACTACAGGATATGGCAGAGGGAATAGAAGAACTTTGCACAGATTGAGCCACAAGCATAATATCACCCTTAGCATCGGCAATCCATCCTTGAGCCTCCACAATCGGCTCGCTAGATTTGGTCATAGATGCAGTAGATAATTTATCCGTGGCTGTGTGTGTTGCTTGTGGGGGCAAATCTACCCAACCAGTAATCACTGCTCGTCCCCGCAACGGCTCGTTAGGACTTTGGGGTAATCCACCGCGTCCGGTAGCGATAAAACGACTGGCATTTTGTCCTCTTTTAGGAGTGCAACCTTGGGCAATTTGTTGGGATGCATCCACGAGGTTAGAGGGTAGTTGAATTAAGCCGCGACTGGGGTCTGTATCTGGACTGTTGATAGTTACTTCCCCGCTCACTCCCAATTCTGAACTCGCTGTAATATCGCTCTTTTCGGTTAAGCTTTTTTGCGGGAGAATACCGAAAATACCGTTGGTTGTAATGTCAACTCTACCACCAATCCCTGTGAAGGCGTTAGCAGTGATATCGCTATTTTCGTTGGGAACGGCGACAATGAAAGGGCTGTTAATGGTGATGTTACCGCCATTGCCACCGAATTTGCTACTGCCAGCAGTGGTAGAAATTTGACTATGATTGCGTAGTAATAATAAGTCTTGCAACTTCAGGGTAATATTACCACCATTCCCCGATCTGGTTATGGCAGCGATCGCTCCTTGGTTATCCAGGCTAATCGACCGAGCTTGGATTTCAAGGTCGCCTGCCGTCCCGGCGCCGATACTACTGACAGTGACTTCACCTCCATCCCGGACACTCATCTGCTCAGTTTCCAGCCTTAAACTTCCCCCACTACCAGTACCTTCTGGCGTCACCGCAGCGCTGATTTGGCTGTTAAAGTTACCATTTGCTGATTTCCCAACGACTTCCACAGATTTCGACGCCTGAATTCGCAATCTACCTGCATTGCCCTGGCCAGCAGTTCCAACCGATACTACTGCACCACCTCTTACACTCAAGCGATCGGTTTCAATTGTTAAATCGCCACCGTTGCCTCTGGGTGGAATCACTGTTTCGTCTGCGTCTACTTCAACACCTGCATTGATACCTGTAGCAAAGAGGTTATCAATAGGTGTATCAAATACCTCTACCTCAGAAGCACGAATTGTGAGATTACCAGCGTCGCCTTGACCAAAAGTAGCGACTTGCACTTTGCCTCCATGACTGACACTCAAGCGTTTTGTCTCAATGGTCAAGTTGCCACCGCGACCCTCACCTTGAGTGTTTACCTGAGCAAATAAGCCAGCAGGATTTTCAATATTAGATGTAAACGCTTTGACTTTTCCACTGATTTCCACTGACTCGGCAGCGTGAATAGTCAAATTTCCTGCAAACCCTTTACGGTAAACACTGCTTCCCACTTGACTATCAATGATATTCATAGTGACAGTTTCAATGTTTATATTGCCAGCATTCCCTTGTCCAAAAGTACTGGCAGATACTTGTCCATCTCGGACAATCAACTGATTGGTATTAATTGCCAAATCTCCTGCTGTTCCTCTACTTGATGTTTGAGTCAACAAGCTGCTGGGAAAGGGAAATAGACTATTACTATTAGTAGCAGATCCGATCAGTTTAACTGATTGGGAGGCATTTACTGTCAAACTTTCTCCAGCCCCACTACCGTTAGTTCGAGCTGAAATCGCTGCTCCATCTTGGATTAACAACTGATTGGTGTTAATCGTAATCTTTCCTGCGGACCCTGTACCATAGGCATTAGAACTTATTCTGCTAGGATACCATCTATTAGGAAACTGTGGAAGAATAGCAGTACCGACTAGCTGCACTGATTCGGCAGCATTTACTGTTATACTTCCTCCAACCCCTTTACCTTCGTTATCAATTGTGATTCCGGCTCCATTTTGGATAAGTAACTGTCTAGTGTTAATCGTGATGTCTCCGGCGTCTCCGACTCCATTAGATGCAGCAAACATACCGGTATAGCCTAAATTGGGATTATCTGGAATACCGATTAGTTGCACTGATTCTGAGGCATTCACGGTCAAATTTCCTGCCAAACCTTCACCAGAAGTAGAAACTGAGACTTGCCCTCCATCTTCGACGAGCAACCTAGATGTATTAATTGCTAGTTTTCCTCCTTCTCCTGTCGCGTCAGAACTACTCTGAGTATACAAGTCGCTGCCAAACTGGCCACTAACTGTCAAACCTGCCACTTGTACAGACTCTGAGGCATTTACTGTTAAATCTCCCGCCGCTCCTGCATTGTATGTACCAGATGAAATTTTTCCTCCTGCTAACATTTGTAACTGTCTTGTGTTAATTGTTAGGTTTCCTGCGTCTCCTGTCCCAAAAGTTTCAGCAAATAAACCACTTCGAGTTCCAGTAGGTGATTCTCCAACGACTTGCACTGATTCGGAAGCATTTACATTCAATCCTTTTCCAGGTAATGCTCCTAAAGTGCTGGCTTCAATCTTGGAACCTCCATTGACTGTAACTCCTTTACCCCACACCTGAATAGCGCCACCACCTTCGCCACTGGTACTAACCAAGGCTTGATTACTGAGTGAGATATCGGTTTTAGCTACAGCATCAGGAACAATCAAACTCAAATTATTACCATCCACATTCAGTCCGACTGTCCCCTCACCTGCAATTCCTGCCAATTCCACTCGTCCACCCGGAGCATTCAATTGACCTTCGTTGATAGCAATTTCTCCACCTACTAATAGCAAACTTCGACCATCTGGTACTCGTAGACCAAAGATATTATCTCCTGCTGGTGCAATTGAACTGTTTTCAATTCTGCCAGCTTGAAGTTGATTGAACAACAACGCCGAAGGATTAACTGTTAGTAATGAGGAAGGAGTCTGAGGATTAGTTGCACTAAATTCCAACCCATTGCCAAACACAAAAGAATTCGCCGTACTCGCTACAAAGGAACCCGCTACATCTAAGCGTGCATTCTTTCCAAATAAAATGCCATTGGGATTAATCAAAAACAAATTTGCACCACCATCTATCCCCAAAGTGCCGAGAATATTGGAGATATTACTTCCTGTCACCCGTGTGAGAATATTGGAGATTCCTGTGGGATTGGCAAAATAAACACGCTGGGATTCTCCGACATTGAATTCCTGGAAACTATGGAACAGGTTTGCACCGCGAATTGCGCCACCATCAATCCGGTCAGTCGGAAGTCCTTTAATATTGACATTGGGAGTGACTATTGAAGAGTTATTACCCAATGTTCCATCAGGGGTAATCTGGGCTAAGGCGTGATTTTCATCACAAAATATGAGATGAGCAAGTACTCCAATAATGCTAAAAACTCCTAATAAATCTGAGTGCCAATTCCTATCTTTACAGGTTGTCATATCAGAACTAGCCTCGCTTGCTCATTTCTTACCTGTGAATATGCAATTTTCTTACACCACGGCTTCGAGCCACATCTTCAAGGGTTTTCAGCTAGCCGTCTTGATAAATTTTTCTACAATTAATTTCAGCAGATATTTGAACTAGATCGGAGTAAACTTTTTAAAACTTAAAATTAGGTAATAGACATAGGAGTGAAATTAAATATGCGTTATCCAGAACCTTTCAAACATCCTCTTAGATAGATCCCCGACTTTTTTTAAAAGTCGGGGATCTAAACACCGAGGTGAAAACTATTTTAGTCAAGTTGTTGAGCCGATAAGCAATAAAGCGAGCAAGTTAAAACTCCCACCAAATCTTTGCTTGCACCGTCAACGGTTCACTATAAAAAATGCCAAATCGACCATCGGCAGTTTCAAAATATTCTACATCAAACAGCGTCTTTATCAAGCAACAGCCCCTTGTTTAGGCTGACGCACCGGACGCTTGCGATCGCTTCGACGAACGCCTCCTGCCATTTTGTACTCATCGCTATTCTTGCCATACTTTGCAGCTACACTGAGTAACATGTGTTCTGTTAGTTCCATCAGCGACTTTTCGGCAACTTCTAAGGCTCCCTGAGTCAGATCCACGGTGGAGAGGCTTGAGTTATAAGCTTCCAACTTGTCTTGCGTTGTTTTGATGAGGCTGCAAAGGAGTCAATTGTTACCCCATTGCCTAAGTCTAAGGTGGGACTGATCGATTTCAAAGCCGCAATCCGACGCTGTGCTTTATCAATTACTTTAGACCCGCGTTTTGGACGTGACATAAATCACTTTCCTGTTATTAATGATGCGCCAGGACAAAAACTGAGTTCTACCCTGAACTGTACAGCACTAGGATAGACAGAATTTGGGTTATTTGACACCCGCATTATTCAGTATAAATTGATGTATTTATTACAAAAATATTGAATAGCTTTATGTAAATTACCGGAGGTTGCCCGAATTCAATCAACAACTGCCTAAATTCAATCAACGACTGCCCAAATTCAATCAACGACGTTTAGTAATTCTTGCCTTCAGGTAGGGTGAGGATTTCAACTCCATCTTCAGTTACAGCTAGTGTATGCTCACATTGAGCAGAAAGTTTGCGATCGCGCGTGACCGCAGTCCATTTATCACTGAGAACCTCGACTTCGTAAGTGCCTTCATTAATCATTGGCTCAATAGTAAAAACCA
>CAXUOL010000049.1:15271-18390 GCA_964252435.1 uncultured Nostoc sp. | reverse complement strand
GTTTACAGTATTATGGCGAACCAGGGGCACTAAATGAATCGTTTTCTGATGTCTTTGGTTCCTTGGTGAAACAAAAATCCAAAAATCAGACTGCACAAGAGGCAGACTGGCTGATTGGTGAAGGTCTTTTAGTACCGACTGTCAAAGGTGTTGCCCTCCGGTCAATGAAAGTACCGGGAACAGCTTATGATGATTCGGTATTGGGAAAAGATCCCCAACCAGCCCACATGAAAGATAAATATACTGGTGTTGAAGATAATGCTGGAGTGCATATCAACTCAGGAATCCCTAACCATGCCTTTTATCTAGCGGCTGTTGACATTGGTGGGTATGCTTGGGAAAAAGCTGGCAAAATATGGTACATAGCTTTACGCGATCGCCTACGTGCCAAAGCAGATTTTAAAAAAGCTGCCAACGTCACCATTCAAGTTGCTGGCGAACTCTATGGTAATGATAGTAATGAGCAAAAAGCTGTGCGAAATGGTTGGCAAAAGGTAGGAGTTATTTAGGAGTTAGGAGTTAGGAGTTAGGAGTTTTTTCTTAACTTTTAACTCCTAACTCTTAACTTCTAACTTTTTAGATGTGTTGTTTGTTGTTGTTAAACTGGGAGGTGAGAACTATCATCTTCCAGTTTTAGTATATATTCTAACTAAGTAACAAAATGGGGAGCAAAAAAATGCGAGTATCATTTGAACGCACGGGCGGTTTTGCTGGAATTACCAAGAAGACAACCGTTGATACAGACACTCTCCCCCCACATGAAGCTGCCGCACTTCCCCAACTAGTGGAAGTTGCTGATTTATTTAGCCTACCGGAACTAATTACTTCGCCAAATCCCCAGAGCGATCGCTTTCAGTATAAGTTAACAGTAGAAGATAACGGTAAGCAGCATACAGTAACTGTCAGTGAGTCTGCATTGCCAGGAACTTTAAGACCCCTAATTGAATGGCTACAGACAGTTGCACAGAAAAGGTAAAAAGTCAAAAGAATTATTTATAAGTCTCTGACGCTGTAGAATATCTCCTCAATGGTTGGAATTGTAGCAAAGTGGTAGTAACGTAATTTGTAATTATGAATTATTTAATTCATTTTTATTAGTTACTCTCAGGGTTGAGTTCGTTAATTTCTCTGCACTTAGTCTCTGCGGCTTGATATGCTGCCAGATAGTCTTGACCACCCAACATTACATCTCCGTAATATTCATAAGGTGGATCGCCATAAATTGGCAATGGATCATCTTCTGGATAATCTTCTTTTGATTCTTCAATGATGGCTTTGAGTTTTTTAACAGTCAGACTATGTGCTGCAAAATACCAGATTTCTTGGGGATTTTTGTTCAGGTAAGGTAATGTAGGATCGATAATGCGGACATCGGAGGCGTTGTCTAGCTCAATCCAACTGTGTTCAATCGGTCTATATGGCTTCCCAGAAAAAGCTAAAAATCCCTGAATATACCTTGCTCCCTCAGTAGATAATGCTGCTTTATAAGCATTATCAAATGGAGTACTAGCTTTGCTGTTTATCTGTTCAGCAATTTTGATTGACAGCGTTTCATCCAATAGTTTGTTCATCAATAGCAAGGATTAGAGCAGCCATGAAAACATATTACCACTGCTACTTACCATTTTGCTTGGGCATGGGGCATTGGGCAAAACAGTGCTGTTAGCGGAAGCGGGGCGTTTAGCCCGTGCTGAGTTAAGAGTTAAGAGTTAGGAGTTAAGAGTTATTCTCCCCTCTGCCCCACCCAGCACTCTTGAAGGGCATGGGGCACTTGTACTGAGCGTACCCCTACGGGGAAGCAAGCTACGCGTAGCGTCTCGTAGAGAAGTCGTTGGCGCAGCCTCTCGTAGAGAAGTATTGGGCATTGGTTATTCACAAATGACAAACTCTAATCACGGGGTTGTGGAGGGATCGAGTTTTAGCCGAGCCGTTTTGGGACGACAAGGACTTCCCCAACAAACCTGCCCAGAAGGCATATTAGTAAAAACACTACTCCGAGCGCCAATCACAGCATTAGCCCCGATTTGCACTCCTGGCCCAACAAAACAATCTGCCGCTACCCATGCACCATTATCGATGGTGATACTCGCTGTTTTCAACCCAAAGGCAGGATCTTGGAGATCGTGAGTACCAGTACACAGGTAACTTTTTTGGGAAACTACGCAATGTTCACCGATGTGGATCTGATCAAGGCTGTATAAAACTACGTTATCTCCAATCCAACTGTAGTTACCAATGGTGACTTTCCAGGGGTAGGTAAAGCGGGCTGTCGGTCGAATTAATACACCTTTGCCGATATGAGCGCCAAATAATCGTAGCAAAGCACAACGCAGAATATTTAACGGTTGAGGAGTTAGAGGAAAGGCGATCGCTTGTACAAACCACCATAATAAAACATACCAACTTGGACGCCCCCGGTCAAACCAAGATTGGTCATATTTGCGTAAATCTACGAAAGGGTCATTGGTCATTGGTTATTATCAGGAATCAATGGTTAATAGCTTTGCTTTTGCTTCTCTGCTCCCCTGCTCCTCTGCTCCATCCTTCGGGATAGTTGCAGTATTTAAGTGACCACCACAGTTGCGTAATTCGTAAAGTTTAACGCCAATTTGATATTCATATTGACTCAGCAAACGTGCATAGATATATCCTGCTTTGCCATCTAAAAAACCGCGTTGAATGATATAAAATAAAACAAATCGCAGAATGGGTTTAAATGGTAAGTGTACCCACACTTTTTTCAAAAATCGTTTGCGTTGTACGGCATCACCAAATAGATTAGCGCCGATAGTACCGCTATCATCTTTACTTGTAAGAATATTAAAATAAACCCTGGCTTCCCAGTTTGAATATCGGTTGTGGCGTTCTAACCAGTGGTAAAGATCGCGGAAGTCTTCGTGGAGCATATCATTTTTGAGATACCCAACTTTTCCCTGCAAAATCACGTGTTCGTGAACTTCGTTATCACCAGTATTAGGAATATCTTCTGTATTTAGATTTTCGTAGCGACCTTTTTTATGTTGAAATAAACGTAGATTCCAATCAGGATATTTACCACCATAACGAATCCATTTTCCTAAGAAAAATACGCGGCGGTTGAGATAATAACCTGTATATTC
>CAXUOL010000049.1:0-15171 GCA_964252435.1 uncultured Nostoc sp. | reverse complement strand
ATTCCAGCTTTACCAGCGAGTTGTTCTCGATAGCATTCACTGATACCCTGCCACCAGCCCCGGTTTAAAAACCAGGAGCGTTGGAGGCGCTCTGGGGCTACGTTGTGAGCGACGAGTGCTTCGGGAAGATAAGCGACTTGCCAGCCACGCTGTAGAGCAAATTCGGTCATTTGCAGTTCTTCGTTAGATAATAAATTTTTCCCCACTCGACCGAGATGAGGATCGAAACCGCCAATTTCTTCTAGGAAACTGCGGCGGATGGAGTAATTTAAGCCTCTGGGTGTTGAGCCAGGTTGCTCAATAAAGATGTTACTGTCACCTAAGTCGTATGCACCCAGATTTGCAGCTAGCCCCGGAGATAGCCAGCGTGGTTGTTGAATTCCTGAAGGCCACAGGAGAGTGACTTTGCCACCTGCGATCGCTAGCTTAGAATTATTGTAATAGGCAGAATATAAAACTTGTAGCCAGCCCTTACTGGCAACGGCATCGTCATCTAGATAAGCAAGAATATCACCACTGGCTACCTTTGCACCCGTGTTACGGGCAACAGATAAACCAATGGTGGGTTCAAAAACATACTTCAGGTGCGGATTGTGGGTTCTTTGTTCTACAACCTCACGAGTGCGATCGCTAGATCCATTATCAACTATCACAATTTCAAAATCAGCAGCAAAATCCTGTGCTAAAAGACTATCAATTGCAGCCCCTAAATAGGTATCTCGATTGTGAGTACAGATAATGGCAGAGATTTGGATATCTGGCATAGATTTAATTTTGGATTTGAGATTTGGGACTTTCCTTCGGAACGCTACACGAACGGCTACGCTCAGTCGAACGATTTTAGATTAAAATCTAAATCCAACGCATAACTGCTGAGAGTTAATCTAAACCAAAAGTTACCGACCTACCAACCGAGTTTCTTCGGAAATAATCTTTAAAACTTTACGTTTGTTGAATATGACTGTGTAAAACTACAAGAGTTTGCGCCAGTTGACTAAGGCGGGTTTCTAAAGATTGCTTGCGCCCTAACAGTTGACGTAACTTTTGGTAACGAGCGATCGCCATACTAACATTGGGAACCTGATCCGGTGGACATGGGCGCGACCAAACTTTACCAGTATCGTCTACACCACAGAGGCGATAGCCAGTAATAGATGATTGATAAGATACTTTTCCACCAGTAGCGCAAATTTCTTCTACGTAGTTCATCAGGCGGTCAACTTCTGCATGGCGTAGTGTCGCGGTTCCTCCCGATTCTGGTTCGGTGGGATTGGATTCTAACCACCCATTGACAATTGGCCCTTCTAAGTAAATATCCTGAATTTGCTTCAAAATATTTTGCAATTCTATTTGCCAACCAGCAACAGTTTCCTGAATTTCTTGCAATAGATTCATCGCCAATGCTGGATTCGCACCGTGGCGATGGCTACTAAAGCTCGGAGTCTTCAACTTGGGTAGGCTGGGTGTTTTGCCACCATTCTCTTCTGCTTGAAAGGTCTGCACAGAGTCATGGTGAGGAAAGAAATTTTGTTCAGAAGAATAATCACTTTCAGTCTCTTTGCCCAATTCAACGAGTTTCTCATCCTGAGAAGATGGAATTTGTGTACTTTCTGTGGGTTCGTTGGCTCCGACGCTGATTCTAAAAGAGAAAGGCCGTTGTGTCGTCGAATCACCTGTTTCGGCAGTAGAGGCAGTGCCGCGATTCCCTAAATCGTGTAGAGTTGCTTCAATGCGTTTTAAGCCTAAGTTCATAAAGATATCCTAAAGTTTGCTTTCCCCAGTGGTATTGAATAATTGAGAATGGGGTTGTTGGGATTTTTGGCTTTTGCTAGTTGTAGCATCAATGATGCTGGTGCTAATTTTATCCCTTAAAAGTTATTTGAAACCAAAAATCTCACCGATAAAGTAAAAAAATGTGGTGATAAATTGCAACTGTAGCCATATTGTTAAAATACTCAGTAAAAAACTTTGGGTAAAATCATCTTAGTAACAGGGCCAGCACGATCTGGTAAAAGTGAATGGGCAGAAACTTTAGCCATACAGTCAGGAAAAGCAGTTATTTATATAGCAACAGCCACCGATAACCCAGATGACCAAGAGTGGCATCAACGCATTTTAGAACATCAACAACGTCGTCCTCAAGACTGGGTAACTTTATCTGTACCTGTGGAACTGTCTGCTACCCTTGCTGATGCCAAACCCTATACCTGTCTTTTAGTTGATTCTTTAGGAACTTGGGTTGCTAATCTCCTAGAACAGGACGAGTCTACCTGGGAAAATGCCCTTGCAGAGTTTTTGGAAACGGTGGAACTGGTTGCTGCTGATATGCTGTTCGTAGCAGAAGAGGTGGGTTGGGGTGTGATACCAGCTTATCCCCTGGGAAGGACATTCCGCGATCGCCTCGGTTCTTTAGTACGCCAGCTAGCTTCACTTAGCGAAACTGTTTATTTAGTGACTGGCGGCCATGTTCTCAATCTCAGCATCCTTGGTTCGCCATTGCCAAATAGAAGTGATGCTGGAACATTCAGGAGTCAAGATTCTTAACTATTGATTCAAATTAATCCTAAATCCAAAATCTAAAATCTAGAATTGTAATATGGCAACCAAACAAGAAGTTAGAGGATACCTTGCCTACTGGTTTCAGTTGGGTAAGAGAGTGATTACGGGCAACGGTAAGGCAAGCTTTTTGCCCCAATCGGTGCTAAATGGCGATCGCTATAGTGAAGAATTTGAAGAGTGTTGGCAAAAAATTATTTCACCGGAATCGGGTGATTGTTACCTTGAGGGTACATCCGAAACCATTGCTGAATTGTTGACACCAGCATGGAATATGCTACCTTGCAGCCGATGCAGTATGCCAGTAGCCGCGCGAAACGTCGGGATGCCAGCGTTGTTATGTCCCTGCAATGATTTACCTAACTGGCCGAATACTGAATTGCCAGCACCGCGAGAGCCAATTAAAACTCAAGACCAACTCCAAATAATTCGCAATCGGCTTGTAAAGAATATTACTTGAAGAAGAATCCAGAAGTCAGAATTCAGGAGTCAGAACGAGAAAGTAGAGGATTCAGACCTACCACTAATTGTAGACCGCTAAATTTTCAATTTAGCGGGAGTCTTAAACCCGCTTATTGATTCGCCACTCGCACAGAATTCAATTCTGTTAGTGGGACTTAGACAAAAAGTAGCTATAAAAAAGCCTCAAATGCATATACAGAGAGATTTTGACATCGGTTTGCCTGGTTTGTTGATATATCTGGGTTTCAAGCATTTTTGAGCCTTCGGTGTATTTTCCTTGCCGTGTATGGGTTTGAGCCTTGTTTTTGCTTCAAAAATGTTTAAGTCCCGTTAGAAGGAGCGATCGCTTGTATAAAGTTCATTGCAAAGCAGCGATATTTACGACGGTCTACGCTAATACACCAACAAAAGTTACGAGAATCTCAAATTTTAATTAGCAGTACAAGATGTAGCGACGAGCGAGGAATTATGAGGCGATGCAGTGGGTACTTGAGCAACCAGAACCACGTTCCTATTGGCATCTAGAATCCACCCTTGGGCTTCTACAATTTGAGTAGGCTCATTGACAGAATTAACCTTCTGTGATTTTTCCTCTGTGTATCCCTGCGCCTGAATAACTACTCTTTTCTGAATACCTTCAGCACGATTCTCTGGAGGGAGGGCGATCCAATCTGCTAGCACTGCATCATCAGCTATCAATGGCTCTGTGGGATCGGCTTGTATTCCTCCACGCCCAGTAGTAACAAATGAACTTCTTCCTATTTTTCCACTAGAACTACAACTAGCAGCAACTTGCTGCGAAGCATCAACCAGATTTACGGGTAGCTCCACTAATCCTTTACTGGGGTCAGCATCTGGTGAGTTGATTTGTACAGTGCCACTTAATGAAGGGTTTTGCTGAGAAAATGCAGTGATGTCACTTGTTGGTATGTTATTCGGGTTTATATCTTTTGGATCGAGCCTCTCTACCTCTGCACGAGTGCGTGACACAAACCCAAAGGTATTCTTCGCGGTGATCGCGATTTTACCACCAGAACCAAAGTTGGCGTTGGCGGTAATATCGCTATTTCCGAAAGGAGCAGCAACGAGAAAGCCATTAGGTGCATTGATGGTGATATTACCGCCAGTTTTATCACCTCCGGCATTAGTAGAGATTTGACTGTTGCGACGCATCAGTAATAAGTCCCGCACCTGTACCGCAAAGTCACCGCCCTTACCTGACTCACTATCAGATGTGAGTTTTCCTTTATCCAGCAGGATGGAACGAGCGCTGACATTGAGTTCGCCTGCTAGACCTAAATTCGGTACACCCCCTTGATAGTTAACATTTTTTCGAGCTTCACTGCTCACAGTTATTGCCGCCCCATCTTTGATAATCAATTGCCCTGTAGTTAGGGTCAAGTTGCCGCCATTTCCAGGCCCTTGAGTGCCAGCAAACAAGCTACTGAGCTTAGAACCATTTGCTGAGGTTCCGATTAATTCTACGGACTCAGAGGCGTTCACTATCAAATCTCCTCCATTTCCTGTAGCTGGTATAAATTGGTTAGAAAAACGCCTAAATATACCCTCAGAACTTGTTGATATTGCTGCCCCTCCCTCAATATGTAACTTTCCAGTATTAATTATTATGCTGCCAGCATTTGGAGTGCCATAAGTTGCACTAAATAATCCACTGGATGTTAAATCACTACCATCTGGCAAAGGAGAAATGGGGATGCCTGCAATTAGTTCTACGGAATCTGAGGCGTTTATCGTCAATTGCCCCGCCAATCCCGAACCAACATTGAACATTAAGACTTGCGCTCCATCTTTGACAATCAACTTTCTGGTAGTGATATTTATATCTCCAGAGTTTCCAGTGTCGAAAGATCCAGTAGACAAGAATGCATTTATTCCAAGTTCTACAGACTCGGAAGCGTTCACTGTTAAATTTCCTCCTGGTTGCGCTCCCAGAGTAAGAGCCAAAATTTGTGAACCGTCAGTTACCAGTACACGCTGTCCTTGCAGGTGGATATTACCGCCACCTTTGCCACTGGTATCTACATTCGATGGAATCTCACTTTGCTGGGTTAGTTCGATGTTCTGAAAATTTTGAACACCTTCATATCCTAATGTCCAACCTTGATTCGTTGAACTTAGACCAACCAAACTATTGCCAGCAACACTTCCTAACTCAATTCTTCCCCCACTTGCCGTTAAATTTCCGCCCTCTAGCGTTAGATCACCGCCTATAAGTGCTAAGGTTTTGCCTTGCTGTACTTGTAGACCAACACCTTGTCCAAAGGTATTAATTGCATTATTTGGACTTGCTTGGGATTGATTGCGGATAGGTCGAGCAGTTGTTCCGAATTGTAAACCAATAGGAACACTTTCTTTGAGTAGAGGTGCAGTTTGACCAGATGTAGCACTAAACTTTGTACCATCAGCAAAGTTCAAACTACTCGCCGTACTCGCCACAAATGAACCGCCAATATTTAAAGAAGCATTACGCCCAAAAACAATGCCGTTAGGATTAATCAGAAATACGTTGGCTGCGTCGTTAGCTTTGAGAATGCCATCTATATTAGAAACAGAATTGCCTGTCACCCGACTGATGATGTTCTGAATATTGATTGCATTGTTAAAATGGGCTGTCCTTCCCGCAGAGACAGAAAACTGTTCAAAGCTGTGGTACAAACTTGTTCCACGAACTGCTCCACCATCGATCTGGTCTATAGGCTGACCATCAATTAGCTTTGGTGTAATGATTGAACTTTCAGATCCGAGCGTGGTATCTGTTTGAATTTGAGCTAAGGCAAAACTCTCAGCAAAAGTGAGCACTCCAGCAATTACTAAAGTACTCACTATTCCTAACTTCCAGTGGCAGCTGCTTCGATTTTGAGACATGAAAAACTGGCGCTCAAAAAATCAGAGTTTATTAAAATACTGCTTTTTGCTAATTAGTGATGTGAGTACGCTGATGTTATCTCTGTAACCTAACTACTACATAAAAGCAAAGTTTAGTATTTTACATTCACTAGAATAAACTCTTTGCAGTCCGAAGATTAAATTATTTAGCAGTTACAGCCTAAAGGGCTACCAGTTGATGGGCAAGGGATACACAATGCTTTTTTGACTAAGACAATTTCTGGTATTGAAGCTGTTGGAGTTTCTGCCAATAATGCATTAGCTTGCTGTTCATCAGATTTGAGTTGATTGGGGTCGAGATTACACTGCCAATGAATTCTCAAGACTCTATATTCTAATAAGCCGTACTTTTCAAGCACTGAGTGTAAGTCAGCGTTTTCTAGGCTTTCATTCATTTTCTGCTGAATCTCTTCTTGTAACTGCTGTAATATTTCAGGGTCTATGACTTGTTGAGAACTCATGAGTGTTTTCGTTCCTGACGGGATGTGTATAATTATTGCTTCAGTTTAGTTAGCAATGATTACGCTGAGTGTCATAAAAGTTCATCTTTTCCTGCCGGATTTCCTTTGCAGCTTATTTTGAGATAATACCAATTCAAATTATTTATTGTAGTGGCGTGACAAGGCTAAAATGTTGCAAAAAAATTGTAGGTTGGGTGGAGGCTTTGCGTAACCCAACATCCTGATATATGTTGGGTTGCGCTCCGCTCCACCCAACCTACGTCTAACGGTTCTCTGGTAATTGCTTTGCTTGGCGGCTGTCTTGTAAACCAGCCGAAAGGTTCCTGGTTATCTTGTCCTTTGGATGAGATGACTCGAGGGCTATTGAAAGCTCCCGCGCCTGCTACGCAAAGGCGGGAGTTGTTTACTAATTCTTAATCCCCGTCGCAGCAATACCTTGAAGAAATTGACGCTGACCGATGAGAAATAATACCATCACTGGCACTGTCGCTATTGTCACTGCTGCCATCATCAAGGGCCAATTATTCGTAAATTGCTCCTGAAACTCAGCCAATGCTAGTTGTACTGTCCTTAATTCTGGTCTTGTCGTAAATACTAGAGGCTTAAACAAATCATTCCATTCACCAATGAAGGTGAACAAAAACAGCGTTAACAAGGCCGGACGGGCTAAAGGTAACATCACCCGCCACAAAATTTGCAGTCGGTTCGCCCCATCTATCGCTGCGGCTTCCTCTAACTCCACGGGAATTGTCTGGAAATACTGACGTAATAAGAAAATCCCAAATCCGCTAACCGCAGTGGGTAAAATGAGCGCCCAGTATGTATTTATCAGGTGTCCCCACTTCAACACCAAAAAGATAGGAATCACCAATAACTGAAAGGGAATCACTAAAGTTGCTAAAACGACTAATAGCAGTGCTTGGCGTCCCCGAAACTTCAACCGTGCTAGGGCGTAACCAGCCAAAGCAGAAGTGACAATCTGAAACGCCGTCACAGCGATCGCTACCAAGGTAGAATTAGCAAACGCCAGCAAAAATTTTCCCTGTTGCCACGCAACGCGGTAATTTGCTAAAGACCAGTTATTTTTGGACAAATTTTCTGGGCTGGCGGCTGTCGGTGCAAAGGAGGTGAGAAAGACCACAAACAGCGGTAGTAGAACGATAAATGCCCCTAGCAGTAAGATTACTAGGCTCAAAAAATCACCAGATTTCACATTCGGGTTTGGTTTAAACATAACTTGAGCCGCAAAGCATTTATTTCGCTAGTACTAGAGCATTGCCCCCAGCAACCATTAATCTATAAACATAGTCTACTTGTTAAGTTAAATTAAACCACAGAGATTGTTACCCTCAGTTCATAGGGTAAATTGAATCCTGGTGTCAAATAATTCAAGTTTACAGGAGTAAACATAACCATGCAGCAGCTTGCAGACCAATTTAAAGAATTAGATTTCAAGAGCGAAACATACAAAGATGCTTATAGCCGGATTAATGCGATCGTGATTGAAGGGGAACAAGAAGCCCATGAAAATTACATCACATTAGCCGAACTGCTGCCAGAATCTCATGATGAATTGATTCGCCTCTCCAAGATGGAAAGCCGCCACAAGAAAGGATTTGAAGCATGTGGGCGCAACTTAGAAGTCACCCCAGATTTGCAATTTGCCAAGGAATTTTTCTCTGGACTACACCAGAATTTCCAAACAGCAGCGGCGTCCGGGAAGGTCGTTACTTGTCTGTTGATTCAGTCTTTGATTATCGAATGTTTTGCGATCGCAGCATATAACATTTACATTCCCGTCGCCGACGCTTTTGCCCGCAAAATCACGGAAGGAGTAGTAAAAGAAGAATATAGCCATCTCAACTTTGGAGAAGTTTGGTTGAAAGAACACTTCCCAGAATCCAAAGCCGAACTTGAACTTGCAAATCGTCAGAACCTACCCATAGTCTGGAGAATGCTCAACCAAGTAGAGGGTGATGCCCACACAATGGCAATGGAAAAAGATGCTTTAGTAGAAGACTTTATGATTCAATACGGAGAAGCGTTAAGTAACATAGGCTTTACAACTCGCGACATTATGCGCTTGTCAGCCTACGGACTCATAGCCGCTTAAAAGAGTGCTGAGTAACGAGTGCTGAGTGCTGAGTAGATGAAATTCAGAACTCAGAACTCCTAACTCCTAACTCCTAACTCTACTAAATTCCACCCCCTCAAGACAGCATAAGCCTAATAATCACTACATGTTTGGTCTAATTGGACATCTGACTAGTTTAGAACACGCTCAAGCGGTAGCTCAAGAATTGGGATACCCAGAATATGCCGATCAAGGGCTAGACTTTTGGTGCAGCGCCCCACCGCAAATTGTCGATACGATTATTGTCACCAGTGTAACTGGGCAAAAAATTGAAGGACGGTATGTAGAATCTTGCTTTTTGCCGGAGATGCTGGCCAGTAGGCGCATCAAAGCCGCAACGCGCAAAATCCTCAACGCGATGGCTCATGCACAAAAGCATGGCATTAACATTACAGCTTTAGGCGGATTTTCGTCGATTATTTTTGAAAACTTTAAGTTAGACCAGTTTAGCCAAGTCCGCAACATTAAACTAGAGTTTGAACGGTTCACCACAGGAAACACACATACTGCTTACATTATTTGTAAACAGGTGGAAGAAGCTTCAAAACAATTGGGAATCGATCTATCAAAAGCGACTATTGCTATATGTGGAGCAACTGGGGATATTGGTAGTGCAGTTACTCGCTGGCTAGATGCGAAAACAGATGTCAAAGAACTTCTGTTGATCGCCCGCGATCAAGAACGCCTCAAAGAACTGCAAGGCGAACTGGGGCGAGGAAAAATCATGGGTTTGACAGAAGCATTGCCTGAAGCTGACATTGTAGTTTGGGTTGCTAGTATGCCCAGAGGCGTGGAAATTGACCCGACCACTTTGAAACAACCTTGTTTGTTGATTGATGGTGGCTATCCTAAAAACTTAGCAACAAAAGTTCAGCATCCTGGTGTATATGTGTTAAATGGTGGAATTGTAGAGCATTCCCTGGATATTGACTGGAAAATTATGAAAATCGTCAATATGGATGTACCAGCCCGCCAGTTGTTTGCTTGTTTTGCCGAATCAATGCTGCTGGAATTTGAGAAGTTATACACGAACTTTTCCTGGGGACGGAATCAGATTACCGTAGACAAAATGGAGCAGATTGGTAAGGTATCTGTGAAGCATGGATTTAGACCGCTGCTGGTTTAACTGTAAGAGTTAGGAGTTAAGAGTTAGGAGTTAAGAGTTAGGAGTTAAGAGTTAGGAGTTAAAAGTTTAAGAGTTAAGAACTTTTATCAGTACACTCCTTCTAATATCTAACTCCTAACTCCTCACTCCTCACTTTTAACTCCTCATCCCTCACTCTGAAAAACCTATAACTCGTACTTATAACCCCTACGATGGCAACTACCGAGCGTAAACCGCTACTGTTAGATTTTGAAAAGCCCTTAGCAGAACTTGCAACCCGAATCGATCAAATTCGGCAACTTGCAGAAGAAAATGGCGTCGATGTTTCTGGTCAAATTCGTCAACTAGAAGCACGTGCCATGCAACTACGTGAGGAAATTTTCACTAGTCTATCCCCGTCCCAGCGATTACAAGTCGCTCGTCATCCGCGTCGCCCCAGTACTCTCGATTACATTCAGGCTATTAGTGATGAATGGATGGAATTGCATGGCGATCGCTGTGGTGGTGACGATCCGGCTTTAGTTGGTGGTGTTGGTCGTCTGAGTGGGCAACCTGTGGTGATGTTGGGTCATCAAAAAGGACGCGATACTAAAGACAATATTGCCCGTAATTTTGGAATGCCTTATCCTGGCGGCTATCGCAAAGCCATGCGGTTGATGGAACATGCCAACAAGTTTAGTATGCCGGTACTAACCTTTATCGACACACCGGGAGCCTGGTCTGGGGTAGAAGCAGAACACCAAGGTCAAGGAGAAGCGATCGCTTACAACTTGCGGGAAATGTTTTGCTTAGATGTGCCAATTATCTGCACAGTCATTGGTGAAGGTGGTTCCGGTGGCGCACTCGGTATTGGTGTAGGCGATCGCCTACTCATGTTTGAACACTCCGTTTACACTGTCGCCACTCCCGAAGCCTGCGCCGCCATTTTGTGGAAAGATGCTGGTAAGGCTCCCCAAGCCGCTGTGGCGCTAAAAATTATTTCCCATGACCTGAAAAAGTTGGGAATTATCGACCAAATATTGCCTGAACCCACTGGTGGCGCTCATTCCGACCCCTTAAAAGCCGCTACCACTCTCAAGCAAGTGCTGATGGAAAATTTAGACGAACTCAATCGTTTAACCGCTCCAGAACGCCGCCAACTGCGCTATGAAAAATTTCGCAAAATTGGTGTTTTTACAGAAGTTGCCCACTAACGGCACTGCATAATGATTTATTAGTAAAACAGCAATGCTATAATTGCCTATGTGCTTAAAGATTTTTAACAATCTAGCCATAGGCATTTGCATGTTTGGCAAATCTACTCAATTTGATTGAGTAGGTTTTGTATTATGTAAATAATCTAATTTGAATGTACGGCGTGGTTTTCCAGGCAACAATTTGTTGTATTTACTGCTCCCACAATATGGGGACTGTTGTGCTGCATCATAGCATTTGCTTCATGAAAATCATCAGATTTTTAGATTCCTTTAATATATCCAAACCGAGAAGTGTGAATAATGGGATGGTAATAGGCTTTGGGAACTGCCAAAAAATTGGGAGACACCATGAGTGTTGAGCAAAAACGACGCGCCCTGATTACTGGGGCAAGTAGTGGAATTGGGAAAGCAACGGCTTTAGCCTTTGCGAAAGCGGGAATAGATGTCGCCTTAGTTAGCCGTTCTTTGAATAAATTGGAGGCGGTAAGACAAGCTGTAGAGCATACTGGGGTGGAAGCGAAAGCTTACGCTGTAGATTTAGCGCGGATCTTGGAAGTCAAAGAAAAGATTCAAGCGATCGCTCTTGACTTTGGTGATATAAACATTCTGGTAAACAATGCTGGCATTGCCTATACAGGTAATTTGAGCGAAATTTCCCTAGAGGGCTGGCAGCAGGTAATTGACTTGAATCTCACCAGCGTTTTTCAGTGCATTGCGGGGATTTTACCTTCAATGCGCGATCAAGGCACAGGCACAATTATCAACATCGCCTCAATTTCTGCCAAGCAACCCTTTCCCGGTTGGGGAGCATACAGCGTCAGCAAAGCTGGTTTGATAGCCCTCTCTCAAACCCTGGCACAAGAAGAACGCACTCACGGCATTCGTGTCACAACTATTTGTCCTGGCGCAGTCAATACCGAACTTTGGGATACAGAAACAGTCCATATCAACTTAGACCGTTCTAAAATGTTAACCCCGGAAATTGTGGCTCAGTCAATTCTCCACACAGTTCTGTTACCACAACAGGCAGTAATTGATGAATTGACCCTGATGCCCAGCGCTGGCGCACTCTAATTGCGAAGTTAGGAGTTAGGAGTTAGAAGTTAGAAGTTAGAAGTTAGGAGTTAGGAATTAAAATTTTTAACTCATAACTCCTAACTCCTAACTAAATTCAAACCATAACCAAGACTGAATCATGACTGTTAGAAGTTAGAAGTTAGGAGTTAGGAGTTAGGAATTAGAATTTTTAACTCATAACTCATAACTCCTAACTCATAACTAAATTCAAACCATAACCAAGACTGAATCATGACTATTGCTAGTTCCAACGGTTCCAATTGCTCTCAATCGCCTCTGATTCCCGACTTGGCAGAAGCTATAACTCCTAGACCCGATCGCAACACCCACAACGGGCGACAACCGGATGTGTTCCCGCCAAAAGAGGAACAGATGGAAGAAATGAAAGATGCCGTGCGGACACTAATACTAGGAGTTGGCGAAGACCCCGAACGCGAAGGACTCCTGAAAACACCCAAACGAGTAGCCGAAGCAATGCGCTTTCTTACCAGTGGTTACAACCAATCTCTTGAAGAACTCGTTAACGATGCCATCTTTGATGAAGGGCATAGCGAGATGGTACTAGTTAGAGATATTAACTTTTTTAGTTTGTGCGAACACCACATGCTGCCATTTATGGGTAGAGCACACGTTGCTTATATCCCCAACCAAAAAGTTGTCGGACTGAGTAAGCTGGCCCGGATTGTTGAGATGTATTCCCGTCGCTTACAAGTACAAGAGAGACTAACCCGCCAAATTGCCGAAGCAATCCAGACGATTCTGGAACCTCAAGGCGTTGCTGTGGTTATGGAAGCTAGTCACATGTGTATGGTAATGCGTGGCGTTCAGAAACCAGGTTCCTGGACTGTCACTAGCGCAATGGTTGGTGTGTTCCAAGAGGAGCACAAAACCCGCGAAGAATTTTTTAACTTAATTCGCCACCAAGCGGCATTCTTTTAAGTGCTGAGTGCTGAGTGCTGAGTGCTGAGTGCTGAGTTAGGAGTTAGGAGTTAGGAGTTAGGAGTTAGGAGTTTGGAGTTTGGAGTTAGGAGTTAGTTCAAACTCATTACTCCTAACTTTTATGTAACTTTACCAATGTTCTTTAGACTGTGAAAGAGGAGTGCTACTTTATCTAAATCCTTATCTCTTGGTGTCCGTTCCACACCACTAGATAAATCAACGCCGCTAGGATTAACCTGATTTAGGGCTTGTACAATATTATCGGCTGTTAATCCTCCTGCTAAAAACCAAGGACAACTTGGGCTAAATTGTTCTAGCATTGTCCAATCTAAAGTTTTGCCTGTACCACCCAATTGTTGCGGATGGTAGGCGTCAAGTAGTAAAGCATCTACGTATCTTGTGTAATCAGCCGCTGTGTCAAGATGCTCAAGACTACGAATTCTCAGTGCTTTAATAATTTCGACATTAGGTAAAGCTTGACGTAATTGGTAGCAAAAATTTGGTGATTCATCTCCGTGTAACTGCACACCAGTCAACCCAGAATCAGCAACTATCTGACTGATTTCAGCGATACTAAGATTAGCAAAAACCCCAATTGTGTCAATATTTGCTGGGAGTTCTGCCACTGCTGCCCGAATTTGCAATGCGGTAACATAACGAGGTGAGGTTGGCACACAAATAAATCCTAGTGCCGTTGCGCCTAGAGAGGCGATCGCTATAGACTGCTGTGGTTGAGTAATACCGCAAATTTTAACGCGCATGAATATTTAACAAATTTAAACTAATCATCAGAAAAGTCTAAACTATCTAAAAAATTTTTGGGCCTTGTAATTTTATAATCTTGTAGGTCTACATTAACTTTTCCATTCAGGAGACAAAAGCTTGATTGACTCTATTTTACTAGCAGCAGCTGGAAATGTTCCCGCAACACCTGCGTGGAATCCTACAGTAGGCATCATCATCAGCATCAGTAGCTTAGTAGTTCTTTTGCTAAGTACTAGGATTGAAAAACCCTTAGTTGGCCCCAAGTTCCCTATTCTGCCGATTAGTATTCCAACATTCGTTGCAGCGATGGCTTTTGGTCATATTATTGGCATTGGCATCGTTTTAGGACTGACTTACATCGGTCGTCTGTAGTTTTGTGATGACAGAGGTGTTACTTGTAACCCCGCTATCAATGCAAAACTCCTAAAAATGATTTTGGGCAGGGAAAGTAGAGGAGCAGGGGAGCAGAAGTTGCAGAAAGTCTTCTTTCCCCTCTGCTCCTTTGCCCCTTTGCTCCCCTACCTCTTATTCCCAATTCCTAAGCCCAGAGTTTTGTTCACAGGCATTAATTGTCTATTCTAGAAATAAGAGCATTTCGTCACTTGTTACTACCGAATTGATGCTCAATATAAATGTATACACAAATATACGCAGGTTTTGGTATAAAAAGTACTGACGATATCTAGTTTTAGGGCAGTGTAATGCAAACAAATTGGAGAATTGGGTCATTATTTGGAATTCCCCTGTTTTTAGACCCGTTATGGTTTGTGATTTTAGGGTTGGCAACCCTGAACTTTGGGGTAGCTTATCAGGAATGGGGAAATGTCATAGCTTGGAGTGCTGGAATAGTTATGGCACTGCTGCTTTTTGCTTCGGTGCTATTGCATGAGTTGGGTCATAGCTTGGTAGCCCGATCGCAAGGGATTAAAGTTAATTCAATTACCCTATTTATGTTTGGCGGGATTGCTGCCATTGAAGAAGAATCTAAAACTCCTTTCAAAGCCTTTCAAGTAGCGATCGCTGGGCCTTTGGTGAGTATCATCCTATTTTTCCTGCTCCGTCTGGCAGCTTTTGTGATACATGATACTAATCCCCTCAATGTCATGGTCGGAGATTTAGCGAGAATTAACTTAGTGGTGGCTCTATTTAACCTGATTCCCGGCTTACCTTTAGATGGGGGACAAGTGTTAAAAGCAGCACTATGGCAAATCACGGGTAATCGTTTTCAAGCCGTACACTTGGCAGCAAGGGCAGGACAAATATTGGGTTATGGTGCGATCGCTTTCGGATTTGTTGTAGATTTTGTTACCAGGGAGTTAGTAGTTGGTTTGTGGATTGCGTTGTTAGGTTGGTTTGCTGTCCGCAACGCTAACACATATCACAACATGACTACATTACAAGAAAGCCTACTCAAGGTCGTGGCAGCCGATGCGATGACTCGTGACTTTCGGGTAATTGATGCTGACCAGACTTTGCGATCTTTTGCCGATTTATACCTGTTGGAAAACTCTCCGTCACAAGTTTATTTTGCTGCTTCTGATGGACGTTACCGGGGTCTAGTTTCCATTG
>CAXUOL010000048.1:0-18573 GCA_964252435.1 uncultured Nostoc sp. | reverse complement strand
AATTTCTTGAAAATCTAATACTTTCATATCGGGCAGATTCAGGATTTGCTCTACAATAAATTTCATAGCGATCGCCTCGAAAGGCTGTTATCCTGTTTATTCCCAACCTGACCAGCAGCAGTTTTATTGGGCTAATTCCATTATTCAAGTCAACAGGGGAGAAACTGCACCCACAGTCGAAGTCAAGCCAACTCAACTTTCAAATCAGCAGATTAATGAGTTAATGACTAGTAAACTTTCCAGTCGGACAATTACAACATTTGGTGGGGTGGGATGCGAAGCTGCATCTTCGGTAAAATAAAGTTTTTACGGTTGAGGGTGGGTGGGCAAAAAAGTTACCCCACTAAAATGTGGGGCTACTGTGAGAGCCGACAGATAATTATGAAGCTTCAGCCCATCTAGCTGTACGTTGTTGTTTATGAGCTTTGCGCCGCTCCCGTACTGCATCTAAATCTTTCAGTCCATACAGACGTTTGGCGTATGCTAGTAGTTCATTGATGGGAGTTTCGCTATAGTCCTGGCGAAACTGAATGTTATGTTCGTTCCAATCAAACTCTTGCTGATTAAAACGTGCTTGAGCAGCAAGTTCTCTGCCTGATTCCTCACGTAAAACTTCTAGTACCATTAATCGCACTTTATCCTGATAACCTATTACTTGATCCAACGCTTTTGTTTGTTGCTGATTACGAGTCATTTGAGTCATTTGATTATCCTTTGATTAACGAATTAATACATCTCACCTAGACAGCATCGACAGATGCCTTCTGAGTTAGAGTTCACTTTTGAGTCTCTTTAATTCAGCAGCAATCGCTGCCTTCAATTCTGTTTATTGAATGCGGATTGGTGGAAAATACAATGCCCCGAATTAGATAATTCAGGGCATTACAATTAATCGTCAATTTCTATATCTTCGTCATCTTCATCTAAATCTTCATCGAGTTCATCTTCAATATCCTCCTCATCTTCATCCAGGTCTTCGTCTAGTTCATCATCTAAATCGTCAAGTTCTTCCTCTTCTTGTTCTTGGAAAGAATTACGACGTTCCAGAGATGCGCGGTTGAATTCAACTAAATCTGCTATTGCTTGCTCTGGATCAGTGCTGATAGTGTCGTAGAGCATACTCATGAAAATTGCCACTACTTCTGGTGCATATTTGAGTGCATCTGGTTGTCCAAACAATTTAGTAAATAATTTGGTATTCCATTTTTGCCAATCAAACTTTTTGTTACCACCTTTCTTTTTGACTTGGGCTGCAATATCAAGTCCGAGTTTTTCACGGGCTGCATGACCGATTTTAGTTGAAACACGCGAATCCCGTAGTTGTAATTTAACGCCGTATTCCTTGAAGATTAGGTTCCGCAATTCCTTCAACAATGCTAATGCCTCTTCTTGTGGTGAAGCATTCGCTACCTTTGATTTAGTTGTAGCGGATGTGCCATTGGTTTTGGTAGATGTTTTAGCATTACCTGCGTTGCGATTGTTATTGGTTCTAGCTTTAGCGATAGCCATTTTACAACTTCCTTTAATGAAGTAAATTTTTCACCTCCTTGCCGCAATCGCGGCTTTCACATCCATTTCCAGACAATTTCATTTTTTGCGATTTCAAACCCGTCTTTGGTGCGACGACGAAGTTATGCCGCATATTCCAGTTTTGTCTAGTGATTTAGTTATTAGAGGCATAACTATCTATGCAAAAATATTTTGGACGACTATTTAGCGATTGCTCATGGACGCGGGAAGGCTTCTGAAATTAATGTTGTACCGCAGGTATCGCTCTTTTTCACGTCAGAAATATAGCCAATCCGTTAGTGAGAATTGTCCGTGTGGCTAAAGCATCAGTAATAAATTTGCTCTAAAAGGGGAAAGTAAGTTGTTGAAGTCAGATTTATGAAGTTGACAGACTGGCCTGCTCTAGCTAACCAAAATACTCCAATTGTGGCTGTGGAGTATCATACGCCTGACAGAATGCAGATATTACAGCAGTTTTACCATTGGGGTGAGGAGCGGTCTTTGTCAGTCTTTGTCTGGAATCCTGGTTACTGTAGACTACAGCAATTAATTCAGCATCAAGGTCAGTACATCTTACAGTCAATTGACAGGGGTAAAAATGGGGACATTATTCAGTATCTTCTGGAGGAATATCAACCAGGCATTTATTTACTGGAGAGAGTGCTAAATGAGGGTGATGATAGCAAAATAAGTCAAAAATGTAGCTATCAATTACTCAATGCCTGTCATCAAGCTCTCTGGAGTCAACAACGTCATTACTGGGTGATATTGGAAACTTACGTTCAACTACCTCTAGAATTACAGCCTTTTATTCCTATACTGTCAAATCCACTTCCAGACCAACAGCAGGTGCAGATGGTTGTGGAGCAGTTTTGTGATGCCTGGGTTGGAAGTAGCCATCCCCGGCTTCAGCAGTTTGCTGAGTGCGATCGCCGCGCTGTAACCGATCGCAATTCTTGGTTAAAGACAACAGAAAAAACATCAGCACTGCAATTGCTCTTTCGTGCCTGTCAGGGTTTACCCATAGGCGAGATAAATATGCTACTACAGCAATGTCTAGGTTTTGCAGAGCAGCTTGAGGAAATCGCCCAATTAGTGCTAGAGCATAAAGCTAGCAAACTGCGGGGTCGGGGTTTAGAATACATTGCTCAACCGGATGTACCTTCAGCCGGGGGATTAGATTTACTAGAGAAAAGGTTGAAAACCATTACCTGTCTACTTCAACCTAAAGCAAAGCAATATGGATTAAAGTTTCCCACTGGGATGCTCTTATGGTGGCCACCGGGTACTGGTAAAAGTCTCTCTGCCAAATTAGCAGCTAAAAAAATGGGATTGCCATTGTTAGCAGCTAATTGGGGTGTACTACTGGGCGATCCTCATCCCGACAGAGCATTAAAGGAGTTTATTGCTTTGGTGACTTCCCTTTCTCCTTGTGTACTCTACTGGGATGACTTTGATAAAGGCTTTGCTGGCTGGGACTCCAATGCAGATGGAGGTGTGGCACGGCGGCTATCTGCGGCTTTGTTAACTTGGATGCAAGAGCATCAAGAGCCAGTTTATACCATTGCTACTGTCAATCGCTTGTCAATGCTACCTGCGGAATTAGTGCGCCGTTTTGATGATATCTTTTTTGTGGATTTACCCCATGAAGGGTCAAGATATGAAGTTTTTAATCTACATTTAGCTAAATATTTTCCAGCTTTTCGAGACAATAACTCACCTTGGAGTGATGACCAATGGCGTAGGTTGTTGGCTGAATATCGCATTTGCAGTCCCGCAGAAATTGGTAATGCAGTCCGTCGTTGTGCTGAAGAGGCTTTTTATCAAGGTAGACCTGGGGAAATTGAGTTTGAGGATTTGCTGAAACAGCGACAAGAATTCACACCAGCTATGGAGCGAGAGTCAGAACAGATACAGGCTATTCGCAATCAGGCTATTTATGCTAAACCTGTGGCTAGTCAGGATGTTTCTCGATTTGCTTATCAGCATCGGGAGTTATTTGGGTGACATGAGTGGAATTTTTGAAATTCTGTGGGTTCGGACATAAGATGAAATTCTAACAACGAATTTATAAGGGTTCCAGGCGACGATATTCGCGTAGAAAGTGAAATCAACTGTGGAGTCTGGGTTTTAGCCAAATAGTCAATTCGCACATAAATTGAAATTTTCCGATTTTGATTTAACGTTCCGCGATCGCAGTCAAAGTATTTTGTTTTGAAACCAAAAAGTTGCCGAAAGTCTAAAAATCAAGCATAAACGTGCCGAAAGTTCAGGGATTATACACCCTCAAATACTTGAATTAGCAAGATTGTCTCTTAAAAACCCCAAAAATTCAAGCTGTCGTAAGTCCGTTTGAAACCATAAACGTGCCACCCCGGCAAACTTATGGTTACAGTTGTGGGTTTGCAGACTAAGTGAAATTTTTTAAACGCAAGAATAGGGGTTTGAGGAATTTTTGTTGCAGACTAAATGAAATTTTTTTGCGGACTAAGTGAAAAATTCCCCCTAAATTCGCAGACTAAATGAAATTTTCCACAAATGGACATAAAACGTCCCAATTCATTACAACACAAGGGGTTGGAGCAAAAATTCTGTAAGTGGCGATCGCTGAATGCTACGGAATAATTAGGGTTACACAAGCACATTTTCAATTAGTCTGCAACAGAATTTCACTTAGTCCGCACGAATTTCATTTAGTCTGCAAACCGACAGTTGAACTTTTTTATTCCTCTACAACAGGGGGAGGGAGTTTTTATCGTAGTTTATATCGGATAAAAGATAAGGGTTAATTATTTTGTATTCAAGTGGTAAAATTATTTTTGTCACTGTAGGCATAAGTTGAGCAAATTGCTTGCTTTATGCTTTCAAAGCAGGTTGCTCAATTTATTCTTACAAAAGTAGAGGCAGTGAACTTAAACAGAAAGTAGCTCTGTTGCTCGATTTCGGTTTTCATAGCAGCTATACCTAACCAAAGTTTTAATGCTGGGCATGAATATATTTGCTCACGTTAGGGTTACAAAACAAAACCTTTGCTCATGTTATTTATCAAAACCTGTTTTTGATAAATAATTTCCGACGTAGTATAAAGGCTTTGGGCTACGTAATTGCTCAACTTATGCTTTCAAAGTTGCTCATTTTATCCTTAGAGTGACAGGTGTCACCAGAGGGATAAGCTCTCAGATCAGAGATCAGAAGTAAAGATTATTTAATCGTTGTCAATCATGCGTTATTACAAACTCGTGGGACATACACCTGTTGCTGTTAACTCATTGTCAGAATGGCAAAAGTATTTACACTCGGCACAAAATCTAGTTGCTGAGACTATAGTCGGCTCTTCCAAAATATCAACTAGTTTTTCGGGATTTGATCTGACTTTTGGAGAACCCCCGTTGCTTTTTGAAACAATGGTTTTGGGGGGGCCTCATCATGGAAGAATGCAGCGTTATTCTACTTGGTCAGAAGCACTCAAGGGTCATGATGATACCGTTATACAAGTGATGACTACCATGCCACCGAGTAAATACTAATGAACTACAGCGCAGATTTTTTACCTCCGATCAAACTCATTGCTCTTGACACTAAAACGGCATCGCTCTCAGAGCGCACAGGTAGGACAAGACCACCAACTGATATTCGGTGGGTAAGGGTGCTGGAATTTTTACGCAGCAATAACCTTGCACCTAACAGCCGCAAGCTGTATGAACGCGAACTGAAGCGGTTTTTAGAATGGACAGAGTTGCATTATCATGAGTTACGTCCACGTCATTTAGGTCAATACAAAGAGTACTTGCGAGATGAACTGCGGACTGATGCAGGGAAACCGCTTTCAAAAAGCAGCATAAATGCCGGAATTGCTGCCCTTAAAAGCTTTTTCAAATGGATGTGCTATACGTATCCTGACATTATTGCTACTAATCCCATACTGGGGATTAAACTGGAAAAAGTACCTCTACCACCAGCCCAAAGTTTAACTCCAGAACAGATGGAGCGGGTGTGGTCAGCGTTAGAGTTATTGGGAGAAACAAAACAACGGGATACAGCACTTGTTCACATTCTCATTCATGGCTTAAGGGCTGGGGAAGTTGTACAGCTAAATGTTGGCTCATTTGATGGCAAGCTGCTGTTTTTACCCGATACCAAAACGAATGAACCGCGACTAGTGCCACTGCGTCAAGAAAGTCGCCAAGTCGTGGCAGAGTATTTACAATTGCGCGAACAGCAAGGAGAGGTGTTGACCAGCCTTAGCCCACTGATGATTTCACACCATGCTTCATACAAGGGCGAACGCTTGAGTTATCACGGCATTTACTTCGCTGTGGACAAAATAGGTGAACTTGCTGTCATTGTTGATTTGCATCCTCACTCCTTTCGTCACACCTACGCCACTGATTTGTTACTGTTGGGTGTTGACTCATTTCATGCGCGTAAGCTAACAGGACATAAAAGTGAGAAAGCCTTTCGACGCTATACACTTCGCAGTGAACAGGAGGCTGCGATCGCTGCTTACTATCGTGCAATCGGTGAAACTCAAGGGGAGTAAGGTATGCCTAAGCCACTCGATCCCAAGTGTCAGCTATGTTCCAAACTACCAACAACTCAAGCGAAAGTTTTACATGGAACAGCAGGGGATGGGTGTTGGAATCCAAAAGTCTGCCACAATCGCCGCTCATTTTATCGCCACCGCTCCCAGAAGAATTCAGCAGAAATTGATTTAGTAAGAGTCGAACCACCAGCAACATATTTTGCAGTGCTGTATTTATATAAAGAACCGGGGGATAAGCCATTGCACGCCTTGGGCGCAGAACTCTGGCTGGGACAACAGCCTATTTGTCGCTTAGAACCAATTCACTGCTTTGGGTTAACGGCGGGTAAAATACGCACTTATACAGATCAGGTTTTACAGGCGTTTGCCAAACAATATAGTGTTTCACTATATCAATATAAAGATATGTTTGAGATTGCCTCGAGCTACTGCCCAGTAAATCCTTGCCCGTTAAGTCCTGAATTTTTTCGATGACCACATACCACCAATTAACAATCTGGGATGTGCTTGATGAGTTGTCCGAATCTCCAACGACATCAACACTAGCACCGATGTGGGAATGTTTAGATGCCGAGCTAGAAAAATTACCCTTAGAGGCACAGTTATTAACCGCAGCGCTTGCCTTCAGCCAAATTGCGGATATTCTTAAGTCTCGTGCAGAAATGCTGTTGCAAGATACGCGCGATCGTAATAACCCAAAGGGGCCAATTGTTAGCACTGATCTCTTTGCTGGGTTAGTGCGGACAACAATGCACTTAGATTTAGATGATTTGATTGAACCGGAAACACCACAAACCTTTAAACCGCATAGATCACACCAATTTTCACATTTTAGTGAGGAGGGCGATTCTGTAGTAGCACCTGTTGAGAAAGCAAATGTTTTGGCAATGCTCGATGAGGTGACGAGTTTAGAAGATGTCCACAAGCTGGCGGGTGATGAGCATGTGGAAAAATGGCAGAGCGCGATCGCTAACTATCTGATAAATGTAGAAGATGAGATTTCTTTAGTTAAACTCCAACGTGTGTTGCAAATGCCGATGGTAGAAGTATGGTTGGGACTATTGCTGGGTGGGTTTACACTAGAACAGCGTGGTGATTTTTATCACAACCATAATGTCTGGGTGAAAAGCTCAGAAACTATGACCAGCAACAACAGGATTGTACAGCATTCAAAAGTCGGAAGTCGGAAGTGAGCTACTTCCGACTTCCGACTTAATTTACAGCCTTATATTTCCCTTACAACTCAAAATCAAGAGTGAAGGTTTGGTCATCAGAATCCTCTTGTTTAGCGTCTGTAGATGGTTGTGAAATCGGCTGCTGGAGTCTGTTTTCATCAGTAGTCAGCGGAGTAAAAGCTACTTGTTGTATGGGTAATCCAGCCTTTATAAAAACAAAATAGCAATCAATAATAAAATAAAGCGTCTCCAGGTAACTTTTATCTAGTTTTTGGGATTCTGCAAATATGCGTTCTCGGTAATTATCTTTGAGCCGAATTTTTACCGGAGCTAAGTCTTGTTTATCTGTCATTGTTATAACTTCACTTAAGAGATGTGTTTGGTGAATTCTTGCTAATAATGGTTTTTGCCATTTCTAGAAGCCCAAAGACATTAGCTTCCACTGGATTATCCAGTATTTTGAAGCCATTCTTTTCTAACAACTTTTTAAATCCAGGTAAGAGGCAGCCTCCACCTATCGCCCAGATTTCGTCCCCTTGGTGCTTGGCATCAAGTGTCAGATTCACCACTTTCTTCAAGTATTTTTCATACCAATCTTTCAAACAAGCACTGTATATATCTTTGATATCAATGTCACGGCTGTACTTGGTATGTCCCATTTCCAGACAAAATCGGATTTTTGATGCATCCCCGATTTTTCCCCCATTTAGATGTTTCATTTTTTGGGAAATATCATCGATGAGAACTTCTACACCGATGGGGTAGGCGGTGTGAACTTCTCGTTTCCCCTGGTTGTAACGAGAATACAGAGTTGTACCATTGCCAAAGTCTAAAATGGTTAATTTTTTCGGCAGTTGATGCCCAAATAATGCACCCATCCCCTCTAGGACAACTTTCAGCACTTCTACTTTCACGTCTGATTGTTTGCCAGCTAGTATTGGCTGATATTCTCCATTTAGTACTTTTTGCAATTCATCAGCCAGGCCAACATCATGTAAGCTGACAACTAATTTTAAGTGCCAAGCCTTACGGTGTGGCAGATGTGCCAATGCACCCAATAAAGTCAATAATGCGTTGTTGACTTTATTTTCATTGTTATCCGTATTCCGGTCAAAATGATAACCTGTACGGAAAGCTGATTCTCCGACTGTGTAAGCAGTACCGTTAAAAACTACTCGTCCGGGTACATCTTCCATCTCGGCATTGGTTATATAGCTGGGGACACGAACTACTTCAAAGCCATCGACTAAAAGTTTTAGGCTTCCATAACCGTTATCAAAGCCAGCAGGAAAAATTTTTTGTAAGGTATGAATGTTCGACATTGGGGGAAAGGTAATACGGTTCAATTTGTAAAAGTTATCAGTTGAGAAGATATGGGGGAGCAAAGGAGAGAAGAATAAAATAACTACCTCTTTTTTCTCCAGCCTCAAGAGCTTATCATACCCCCTTGGGGGCTAAGTGGGGTATAAAGTGTCAAACAGTCAAATATACCCCACAGAACACCCATATATACCCTATGCAGGGGTCAAATACTCATCGAAGTCCTGAATCATTTTTGGGGTACATATAGCCCCTATAAAGCCCCCATGAGCATTTGTGAAGTTTTATTTTATTCAGAAAATAAAACTGGTTTACTAGATTGCACTATTATGCAATTTAGTTATTGATGAATGACTAAATTCAGTCTTGACTAAAATTACCAACAAATAAATAGGACAAAAATCTATCTTTACATCTATCTTCTCGAAGAGTAGGACTTTTTGAGAGCTAAAGTAATGACTAAATAGCGTTAATTACAATTTAGTCATTTGTAAATGACTAAATTACATAATTACTAAATAACTTAAAAACCACATTATGCATTATGATATTGACTAATTTACACAATGCTGCTGGTAGTCAGTAAAATGTTAATTCTTACTTGTGCATCCTTGTCCGGTGGCCAGGGAAAAACAACTGTTGCAATCTTGTTGGGTAGAATGCTTGCTCAAACAGGACAGCGTGTACTGATGATTGATGCCGATCCCCAAGCGAACCTAACTTTTTACCTGGGGCACGAAGTTCAGCAGAATCAACCCACGCTTCTAGAAGTTCTCAAAAAACAGATCAATACTGAAGACGGTATTTATGAAATCGGAGAAAACCTATGGTTAATTCCTGCTGATGATGGATTAGATAATGCTCAAGAATTTTTGTCTGGGAGCGGTATGGGAGCTATTGTTCTGAGCAAACGCTTAAAAGAGGTATCAGATTTATTCCAATACTGCATTGTCGATGCGCCACCTCAGCGATCGCAAATCTGCCTTACATCGTTGGGGGCAGCTGACCATATCATCATTCCTGTAGAAGCATCATCCAAAGGTGTAAATTCTCTTATCCGAACTCTGAGTTTAGTTGAGGAACTTCAAGAAATTGATGCTTTTTCAGGGATAGTGCTTGGCATCTTGCCATTCAGAGATAAATGGGTAGGTAATAACCAAGTCGCACAAAGTAAGGCGAGTATCAGTGCAATGCGAACAATTGCCGAAGAAATAGTCGTTTTACCTTCAATTTTAGAATCTGAACAATTTAAAAAGGCCATAGATAAAGGTGTAAGTTTGTCCTCTCTAGGCTTTGAACAACTCGAAACTCCCTTCCAACAAATTATCGAGAGGTTACAAAAGAATGTCTGATGTTTTTGAGCGCCTTAAGAAAAAGACACGTCCAAGTGTTCCAGCACGGGATACAACACTTGTAAAAGTACAACATGATAACTTACTAAATGACCAAATTACTGAATTTAGTCATTTACCTGAAAAACCAAAACCGGATTTAGATAGTGAGGAAGTTATAAACGATAAGGTAAGCACTTCTAATCAAGAACAGCACTTAGAGTTACCGCAGATCATCAGGCGAACAATCAGGTTAGAACAGGACATTGATACCAAGCTAGATACGTTTTGCAATGTAAATAAAATTACTAGAGATACTTTCCTAGAAGGTGCATTTATCGTCTGCTCAGAAAATGAGGAATTATTGCAAGAGGTACTAAAGCAAGCTAGAAAACGTTATCAACAGCGTAAACAAGCTGGTGAACAACGCAAATTTCAGACATTGGCTAAGAAAATCAACGTTAACGATTAAGTTAACCCTAATCTATCCGTGAGAGGTTAAGGTAATTGCACAAATGTCCGTGAGGGTGCAGGAAACTACACTTACGAGTTTTAGTCAAATTCTATTGCCAATGGTGAGTTATAAAGCTTTAAGGAACTGCACTGGTTCTGTAGCCTCACGGCTGTTATTCACAAAAATATCAGCAATTAGTCGTAAAACTTCAGCCTGTTCTTCTGGAGGTGCTTCAGCAATTAGCGATCGCAGGCTAATTCCTGGCCTCTGACCAAATAACTCAGATAAATACCACACCCTAGCTTCTACCGGAATAGCCAAAAGTAGCGCTATTAGTTTTGATGCTCCTAGATCCGCCTTCCCGCGACGAAAGCGGGATAACATTACTTCTGACACTTTAGCCTGTTCAGCAGTCTTCTTCGCTTCCAAATTGAAGCGATTCATCATCTCATCGAATAACTGCTGATAACTTTGTGTTTTTTCTGATACAAAACTTTGCATTGCTTTGCTAATTATACTTAAGTTTAACGGTTATACTATTTGATGTTTGATTAAACGACAACGATGATGTATACCCTAATCTTACCAAACTCTTGCTAGGAGTGCTTTTTCCCAGACATATCTTTAATCTTCAGATTACTAGCATAGCCATCAAATAAATACCTTGTCACGATTGAATATAAAAGTTCGTTGACTAAGTGTTAATGATGGACACCTAAAAAATTAGTCTCTATCCCAACGGATCGAGGTGAAATTTTGTCTTTTCATTTGTATTAGCAAAATTGTGACACAACCAAATTCAAAAATTCAGGGACGTTTCTATCCACTTAAGCATGAAGAATGGCTGAAAGCCTGCCGTGAACTCACACCAGCACAGAGGGATGTTCTGTACTACATCCGAACCATTGATCCTTATAACCAAGGGATTGACATCAATGCCGCTGAGGTAGCTCGTCAGCTGTCAGCACCAGAGCGGATAGTCCACAGGCAAACTGTAAGCCGCGCTCTTAAGGAATTGGACGCAAAGGGATTCATTGATCTAGAGCTATTGCAAGTCAGAACCAAGGTGAAGCCAAAGGGATTATGGTGCAATGACACAGCCGAATTTATTGAAGACACCGATGGTGTGATGATGCACCCAAGGTGTGATGACGCACCAATGGTGTGTGAAGACACCAATGGTGTGATGACGCACCCAAGGTGTGATGACGCACCGAGCGCGATCGCCACGCACCACGCTGGATCACCACACACCATGATGGATCATGACGCACCATGCGCGATCGCCACGCACCATGCGGAGGCTGAAAGCCTTGTGGATAGGGGATTACAAAACCCTAAGATCAATAAGAATTATTTAGACTTCATAAAGACTCTCTCAGAAGACGAGCGAGCGAATTTTTTGGAATTTTGTGAGGAAAAAACCAAAAATCTTAGCCAGCCAGTGAATGACATTGAGGCTTGGTTAGCTCACAAAAACAAAGCCGGAAGGAATCGCTGGGAGGTTTATTACGAAAAATATCTGGCTTCAAAACAGGTACAAGCCAAAAAAACTGAAACAAAAAATGCTCGAGATGAATTTCGTCGAGAACTCGAGGAACGACAGCGACAGGCTCAAAGAGCTTGGGAAGAGTCGCAAAACCAAAATCTGACTGACAATACTGGCGGTGCGACGTGATTGATAAACTACCACCCCAAAACATCGAAGCGGAAGAGGTGATTTTAGGCGGTATCATGCTTGACCCAGAAGCAATTGGTAGAGTCAGCGATCGCTTAATTCCCGAAGCCTTTTACATTAGCGCCCATAAAGATATCTATCAAGCCGTGCAGCGCCTTCATTGCTCTGGTAAACCCACTGATTTACTCACAGTTACAGCTTGGCTTACTGACCACGAAATGCTTATCCGTATCGGCGGCAGAAATAAATTAGCAACTCTGGTAGACCGCACAGTGTCAGCTGTCAACATTGACGCTTTAGCCGAGTTGGTAATGGACAAATTCGTGCGTAGACAGTTAATCAAGGCTGGAAATGAAATTGTACATCTGGGTTACGAGACAGAAACTGAGTTACCACAAATCCTTGACCAATCAGAACAGAAAATTTTCCAATTATCTAATCAAACCCTATCTTCAAACACTGAACATAACAGCACGATTAACGTTGCTGCTTACGAGGATTTAAATTCAGGAAACCCCATTTACCCTACAGGACTTCATGAACTCGATAATTTGATGGTGGGATTTGAAAGCGGCACACTCACTATAGTTGCGGGTAGGCCATCAATGGGAAAGTCCCAGATCGCCTTGTTTTTGGCTTTCCAAATGATACTGTTCCATGAGCTACCTGTGGTCATCTTCTCCTTGGAGATGACAAAGAAACAATTGGAGTACAGGCTGTGGAGTTTAATTAGTGTTAGCAACGCTTACAAGCATTTAGAGTTAACGCCACTAAAAAGCGATCGCATCCGCAGACATCGCTCAGGTAATAAACCCCTAGCAGACTGGGAATTTATAAGCATTGCCAAAATCGTCGGTGTTGCTTCAGAATTACCGCTTTATATGAATGATTCAAGGGGCATCACCGTTTCACAAATTGCATCAGAATGCCGCCAAATTAGGGCTAAAGAGGGAAAACTGGGGCTAGTTGTAGTTGATTACCTGCAAATGATGGCAGAGGACTCTGGAGGCAACCGCAGCTATGAACTAGGAGATGTAGCCAGGGGACTTTACAAAATGGCAGGGGAACTTGATGTACCCGTGTTAGCACTGTCGCAAATCTCTAGGGGAGTTGAGGGCAGACAGAATAAGCGCCCAATGATGAGCGACCTTAGCCAATCGGGAATTTTAGAAATGGTGGCAGACAATATTATTCTTGCTTACCGGGATGAGTACTATAACCCAGACACTACAGAGCAAGGAATCTTAGAACTAATCATGGCTAAAGCACGACACGGCGAAACAGGCACAGCAACGGTATTTTTTGACAAGTCCTATGGAATTATCCAGAATTTGCGGTGATGGAATATCGGAACCCTCAAACTCCACTCAATTCCATCCGCCTCCTGTATCGGAATTTTTACTGGGGGGTATTGATAATAGCCCTAGTAAAAACTCTGAACAAATAGAAATACCCCCCAGTAAAGATAGCCCTAGTAAAAAACGCAGAAATTGGGGTGAGGGTAACGGCACTATTCATTGGCGCACCATTACTAGGGGTGGAAAGGACTACCACCAGGCTTATTATCATTGGCAAGAAAAAGGGAGAAAGAAGACCAAGTACATTCCCAAGCATTTACTTGGGGATATTCAAGAAGCAGAGTTCAAGAAGCGCCCAATTAGAGAAATTTTGACATTACTGGGTGTTGTGCCTAGCCCTAGTAAAAATATATTACTGGGGGATATGGAAAATAGCCCTAGTAACGATGTTGAACAGTCAGAGATACCCCCCAGTAAAGATAGCCCTAGTAACGATGTCGAGCAGTCAGAAATACCCCCCAGTAAAGATAGCCCTAGTAAAACTAGACGACACAAAGGATTAGGTAGTGGCTCCATTCAGTGGAAAACTATCAGCCTTCACGGCAAAGATTATCCCCAAGCTTGGTATCACTATGAGTTTTGGAAGGATGGCGATCGCTTGGTTAAAAAGTGCAAGTATATTCCAAAACGATTATTAGGGAGAATAGAGAAGCTAGAAGCAGATAAAGCGCCAGTTAGAGAAATTTTGTCAGTATTGCGAGTAAAATTCTAAAAAAACCTCATCCTCACAAAAGCCGCGCAAATCGCAAATACCAGGTAAGTTTACTACAGGTTTACATACAATAATGATTATTATTTTGATAGAATCTCATGTCACCTGTAAATTCAACTACCAACAAGCCACTGAATCTGTTTCAACGTCCCCGTCGTCTACGTTAGACTGCGACGCTGCGGCGGATGGTGCGGGAAACTAACTACTCTGACTAAATCTAACGCTGCCTGCCAAGCATTTTCTGAATTAGAAAGATGCTTGTGGACTAAAGAAAGAAATAAATCGAAATTACCTCTAAGTTTCTCAATAAAGGCGAGGCGATCGCTTTCGGAGCTAAAAGCAAATATGTTACGAATAATCTTGTCGATTAATTTGACTTGCTTGGATGCAATGAAATAAGGATGACTCTGGATCGTTAGTAGCAGCTAATAAAGTTGCGAGATTATTTAGGCTAAATGCAACATCAGGATGCTCATCTCCCAACAAGCGTTTTGTCATTGCCAAAGTTTCTACATACTTCTGTTGTGCTTCTTAATAGCGCCCCAGCAAAAGTATAACTCTCCCAGATTATTCAGGCTAATAGCGATTTGTGGGGAGTTTGGTGTGGGCGATCGCATAGCATCTCCGTAGGAGAATCGCTTGATTTTGGTATGCTAAAATCGGGGCTTTAAAAAGTTCTTTGAAAATGCCAATAGTCCGACAAAGATACCCAAGCAACTGGAACGAAATTTCTCTTGCAGTCAGAGAAGCTGCTCTCTGGAGATGTCAGCATTGCGATCGCCTTTGTTTTCGTCCTGGAGAAAAACCTAAAACTCTGACTCGCTCGGAATGGACAATGGCAACTCTCACAGTCCATCACGCAGATTTTGCTCCTGAGAACAACAACTTCGACAACTTGATTGCTTTGTGCAGCGGTTGCCACTTGGCGCTGCACGCTAGAACTAAACGTTCAAACGTCTCCCCAGGACAGCTATCACTATGGTGAATATTTCTAAAGGGGGTTTGTAAAATTGTTTAAAAACTGGAGATGTTGGGGCTACGTGGGAATCGTTAGAGCATTAAATTGAGTCATAGCAGCATAGATTATGCTTTCGCTAGTTCCTCATATTCCTTAATCAACGCAAAGACTGTTATGCAACCCAGGATATGTGGGGTAGTTGCACATCTTGGATACCCGAATATGGTTTGTAACCTTATGTAACAACTAACTGCTTTTGCGTAAAATCCCAAGGCAAGGGAAGATACCAGAATAGATATTCCCTACTGGAGCGATCGGAGCGTGAGATGACGAATGATTTCCAACAGAGAGACGACGCTCTCAACCAGGAACTACAGCAGCTAGTTAATGAAGCGAAGCGATATCCGGCTGACACTAAGAATGCAACTGAAAGAACAAAACGACGGATAGCTTTAAATAAACTCATCAATGCTATTAGGCGTGCTGGGAGATTAAGCCAGCAAACCCAGTGGTTGGGATTACCTAACTATGAAGACTATTATAATGAAGCATTGCAGCATACCTTCATAGAAATTTGTCAAAAGATTGAAGAGTATAAGCCACAATATCCAGTGATGGCATGGGTAAATAAAATTTTCGGTAGACGATTTTATGATGTGGTAAAAAAAGACCAGAAAAGAGGGATAACTCTGCTTCCCAAAAATCAGGAAAATACTCAAGTGCTGTCTTTAGACGAACTCAACAAAGATGTACCTGTAGAGAATGAGATATCTGAGCAAGAGCAGCTAAAAGAAATTATCGAGAATGACCCAGAGAGTTTTTTAAATAATGAGTATATTAAGGAACATCCCCAAGCTAGTTTAAAAGCTATTCTGTTGCTGGTATTAGAAGGTAAGCAATGGAAGGAAATTTCTGAAGAATTAGGTGTACCAATTTCGACTGCTTCTAGCTTTTATCAGCGGCGAATGCATAAAGTAATTACTTATTTAAAGAAATATATATAGAAGCTGAATTAACTCACTATTCAAATTTTGGAGATTTTCTGATGAATAGCATCACCGATCAACTAACTTTTAGCGTGACTCTATCTATAGAAGCTCATGCGATCGCTCAAGAATATAGCAATGGCATTTATAACAACACTCTCAAGCGTCAACAGGTTTATCTGAATACTTTGGCTGTGTATGCTGTAGATAATTATCTCCAATGTATGGGATTTGAGACTGATTGGCAGGGGAGTGATAGCCGCGATCAGTTAGCAATTAAATTGATGGATGTGGCTGATTTAGAAGTTAAAAACTTAGGTAAATTAGAATGTCGTCCAGTTTTGCCAACAGCAGAAGTATGTGAGATACCCCCGGAAGTTTGGTCAGATAGATTGGGTTATGTAGCTGTGCAATTCAACTCTTCTCTTAAAGAAGCGACAATTTTAGGTTTTACAACCCAAGCTAAGGCTGAAATTCCTCTGAGTCAGTTGCAATCTTTAGAGGATTTTTTGCTTTATTTTAGCGAACTGGAAGTAGCTAAATCTCCACAACAAGAGCATTCATCAAGTCTAGTAAAAATTGGACAATGGTTGGATGGATTTGTCGATGCAGGTTGGCAAACTATTGAGCATCTGTTAAATCCTCAACAATTGGGATTGGCTTTTAAGAGTGCTGTGAGCATGACACGAGGTCAAAAAATTGATTTGGGGATGCAACTTGAGCAAATTTCTGTGGCGTTAGTGGTGAAAATTGCTGAGGGGATTGAGGGTGAAGTTGATATTTTAACCCAAGTATATCCTATTGGACACAATGTTTTACCTCAAGGAGTGAAATTAAATATTCATGAGGAATCAGGAGAAAGTGTTTTAGAAGTGATATCTAGAGATGAAGATAACTGGATTCAATTAGAGTTTAGTGCTGAGTTGGGGGAAAAGTTTGAAATTATGGTCGCTTATGGTGAGTCGCAGCAAACAAGAGAATTTGAAGTTTAATAGTAACTTCTTATACTCTCTGCGCCTCTGCGTCTCTGCGTGAGATTTATACACTCTCTGTTCACAAGTCTTGCAATATGAATAAAACTATTGTCCTGACTGCTTCCTTACTTTTCCTACCCTTCCCCACCTTTGCTGTTGAAACCTTCTCTGATACTGTTTCCCAAGCAGCAGTTGAGACATCCTCTTGCGAAATCAAAGCAGAAAATGGAGAAACCGGAGAATATTCAGACAAACAACTGCAAACCCTCGCTAAGAGAATCACGGTTAGAGTCATTGGTGATAATAACGGGGGATCGGGAACTCTACTAGCTAAAAAAGGCAATACCTACCTAGTTATTACTAACTCTCATGTAGTTAGAGGAGTGAACAGCATCAACTTGCAAACCTCAGATGGTAAAACATATCCGGCACAAATTCTTCCCAAAACTAACTTTGATAAATTTGATTTAGCTTTATTACAATTCCAAACCAATCAAAATTATTGTCTACCTAAAGAAATTGCTGCATCAGTTCCCGACACTGATACATCAGTTATGGCGGCGGGATATTCCTCTGAAAAAGGACAGATAGTATTTCGCAAAGGTACTATACAACAAATTGCATCTAAACCGCTAAAAGAAGGATATCAAATTGGCTATAGCAGCGATATTGAACAGGGAATGAGTGGCGGTGCAATTCTTAATTCTGTCGGACAACTGATTGGGATAAATGGTAGAAGTGCTTATCCTATTTTAGATACAGGTTATGTATATCCAGATGGTTCCCGTCCCACAGAATCTCAGTACTTTTTTAGGAATAGCGACGCGATTTGGCGTACAAGCGCAGAAAGTAGAAACTACTGCTGCACCCCAACTAAATACCCGACAAATTAAGTCCATTCAAGAAGCGATATTATCAACAGATATCTCCAAAGGAAATACAACAGCCAGCCAATGGATAGAAAGAGGAAATCAACTCTGGCGGTTATTTCGATTTGAAGAAGCAGTCAAAGCATTTGATGAAGCGATAAAGCTGAAACCATCATTTGTTTATTTAGCTTATTATGGCAAGGGTTTGGCATTAGGTTCGGATGGAAAAAGTCAAGAAGCTATAGCTGCATTAGAAAAAGCAGTGCATCTCAAAGATAACTTTGTTGCTGGTTGGACAACCCTAAGTACAATTTATAGGGAATTAAAGCAACTAGATAAAGCAATTCAACAACAGCCAAATGACAAGCGAGAAAACCCTAACTTATATAATGAGAAATTTCAGGTGTTAGATGGTTTAAAACGTTATGCAGAAGCAGAAGTAGCAATAAATAAAGCAATTGACTTCAATCCCCGCGCTGCGTTTTACAACAATCGGGGGAATCTTTACTGTAAGCAGAAAAAATGGGAATTAGCTCTAGCTGATAACAACAAAGCCATTGCGATTAATCCTGAGTACGCTGATGCTTACTACAATCGGGGTATTCTTTACGATGAGCAAAAAAAATGGGAATTAGCACTAGCTAATTACACCAAAGCCATTGCCATTAATCCTCAGTATGCTGAAGCTTACGGAAATCGGGGGATT